>CAZUKT010000787.1:0-1806 GCA_964620975.1 uncultured Rubrivivax sp.
TGCCGCTGGTGAGCGCTGCCAGATCAACCCCGCGCCTGCCGGGTCTGGCACGGTACGTCGGCCTTGCCAGCGGCGAGCGGCGAGCGCAGGCGGAGACTTGGGCTGGGGCTACACGCGCGAGGTCGTGGCACCCGCGTTTGCGCGCAGCCACTCGACGAGCCGGGGTGCGATCTGGGTCAGCGGCAGCACTTCTTGTGTGGCGCCGTGGGCGATGGCCTCTCGCGGCATGCCAAACACCACACAACTGGCCTCGTCCTGGGCCACGTTCCAGCTGCCGGCGTCACGCATGCTGCGCATGGCCTTGGCGCCGTCGCCTCCCATGCCGGTCAGCATCACGCCCAGGGCGTTGCGGCCCACCACGCGGGCGGCGGATTCAAACAGCACTTCCACGCTTGGCTTGTGGCGGTTCACGGGCTCGCCGTCCTGCACACGCACGATGTAGTTGGCGCCAGAGCGTTCCACGCTCATGTGCATGCCACCGGGCGCGATGTAGGCATGGCCGGGCAGCACTCGCTCGCCGTCTGTGGCTTCGGCCACGCGGATGCGGCTCAGGCCGTTCAGGCGCGTGGCGTAGCTCTTGGTGAATCCCGGAGGCATGTGCTGCGTGATCATCACTGCCGGGCTGTCGGGTGGCAGATTGACGAGCACTTCACGCGTGGCTTCGGTACCGCCGGTGGACGCGCCTATGAAGATGATCTTTTCGGTTGAAAGCCGGCCCAAGCTGGCCATGGCGGCGGGTTTGGCCGGCGCTGCGCCAGGCACGACCGGTGTGGCATTGGCTGCCGGTGATGCCAGCCGGTGCACCCGGGCGCGTGCGGCAGTGCGGATTTTTTCGGTGATGTCGGCGCCCAGCTGTCGCAGGCCGTCAGAGACGCCGATCTTGGGCTTGGCCACAAAGTCCACGGCGCCCAGTTCCAGTGCCTTTAGCGTGGCGTCGGCACCGCGCTCGGTGAGGGTGGACACCATCACCACCGGCATGGGCCGCAGGCGCATCAAACGGGCCAGGAAGTCGATGCCGTCCATGCGTGGCATTTCGATGTCCAGCGTGATGACGTCGGGGTTGAGATTGCGGATCATCTCGCGCGCCACCAAGGGGTCGGCGGCCGCACCGATGCAGCACATGTCGGGTTGCCTGTCGATGATCTCGGCCAGCAGCCCCCGCACAAGGGCCGAATCGTCGACCACGATGACACGGGTCTTGTTGCTCATGCTGCCATCTCCAGATCCGGCGAAAGTCGTGAATTGTTCAGAACAAGTCCACCGAGCCACCGCTGCTCTGCGCCGGCGCGGCACGTGCTGCCGCAGCGCGCTCCTGCGCCGCCAGGGCCTCGGTGTTGGCCGACGCCAGGCGCTTGACCATGGCCTTGCCGCTGTGCGGCAGGAAACACACCTTGCGGGGGTGGATGTCGAGCACGTCCTTGCTGACCACGGTGATGCGTTCGGTGCGCAGGTAGTCCAGCACAAACTCGGTGTTGCGTTCGCCCACGTTGATGGTGTTCATGCCGCTGATGACGGCACCCCCGCCAAAGACCTTGGCTTCCATCGTCGAGCGTGTGGCACCGCGCTTGATGAGTTCACCGATCAGCAATTCCATCGCAAAGCTGCCGTAGCGGCCGCTGTCGCTGCCACCGCCGCCGTCAGGCAGCAAGAAGTGATTCATGCCGCCCACCCGCTTCTCGCGGTCCCACAGGCAGGCCGCAATGCAAGAGCCCAGCGTGGTCATGATGAGGATGTCTTCGTCATGCACGAAGAACTCGCCGGGCAGTACCTTGACGGCGATGCTCTGAAAGTGTGTCTCGAACCAGA
>CAZUKT010000788.1:0-280 GCA_964620975.1 uncultured Rubrivivax sp.
CCGCTTGCGCAAAGAGAAACAGGCTGCGGATGTTGAGGTTCATGACCTTGTCCCAGGCCTCGAGCGGGTAGTCCTCGGTGGGCGCGCCCCAGGTGGCGCCAGCGTTGTTGATGAGGATGTCGATGCGGCCCAGGCGCTGCATGGTTTCGCTCACCACGCGGTTCACGTCTTCGGGCTTGCTGGCGTCGGCGGCGATCCAGCGTGCATCGATGCCGCGGGCGGCCAGGTGCGCGCAGGCTTCTTCAAGGTCGGCCGCCTTGCGTGACACCAGCATGAGTTT
>CAZUKT010000788.1:290-1806 GCA_964620975.1 uncultured Rubrivivax sp.
AGCGCTTCGGCCATCTGCAGGCCCAGGCCGCGCGAGCCGCCGGTGACGAGCGCGGTCTGGCCCGTGAGGTCAAACAGTTTCTGGACAGTCGTTCCCATCTTTGTCTCCTGTGTGTCTTGTTTGACTTGCGTGTCTTTTCGGTCTTGGACAAGGCCCATTGCCCGATTTGCCGCAGCCTGCGGCCACTCAATTCTTGCGGCGTGATCGCACCCAGATCAGCAGCGCCCCCACGGCGGCAATGGCAGCGCCCGCGGCCACCAGCACACGCGCTGCGGCGGGCGCCGCCGGCCGCATGAAGATACCGATGCACAGCACAACCAGGCCGCCATAGATGAGTGCCCAGCTGAGTTTTTCCAGGCCGTAATTGCCCATCTCAGAACCAGGCATCCTGCATGTCACGTGGCAGGCTTTCGCGGCGCGCCACCACGCCCAGCCAGGCGTCGATCCTGGGCAGTTCGTAGGCGAAGAAGTAGCGCATGGCGGCGAGTTTGCCCTGTGCTGAATCCCCCTGCACCCCACCCGCCTGCGCGCCGTCACGCGGTGCCGCACGGGCCACCACGGTGGCCACGTCCAGCCAGATCCAGGCCAGCACCACATGGCCAAAAGCCTGCAGGTAGGGCGTGGCGTTGTCCAGCGCTTCTTCGGGCACGCCGGTAGACCAGGCCGACTGGGTGGCCGCGCCAAGGCGCTGCATCGCCGCAGCCAGTGCGCCGGCCGCATCGGCCAACGCGGGCCATTGCGCGGCGGCATGCACCGTGGTGCCCATGCGCGTGGCCAGCAGCTTGAGCCCGGCGCCACCGTTCATCACCACCTTGCGGCCCAGCAGGTCCAGCGCCTGGATGCCGTGGGTGCCTTCATGGATCATGTTCAGGCGGTTGTCGCGCCAGTACTGCTCCACCATGAAGTCGCGGGTGTAGCCGTAGCCGCCCAGCACCTGGATGGCCAGCGAGTTGGCTTCCAGGCACCACTCGCTCGGCCAACTCTTGGCGATGGGGGTCAACACCTCCAGCAGCGTGCCGGCTTCCTGCGCTTGGATGGTGTCGCCGGTCTGCTGTTCGTCCACCAGACGGGCGCAGTACAGCGCCAATGCCAGGCCGCCTTCGACGTAGGCCTTTTGCGCCAGCAGCATGCGCTTGATGTCGGCGTGCTGGATCAGCGGCACGGGGGGCTGCGCGGCATCTTTGCCCGCCCCGGTGATGGGCCTGCCCTGCGTGCGCTGCCGTGCATATTCAAGGCTTTGCTCGTACCCCGCAAACCCCAGCATGACGGCACCCAAACCCACGCCGATGCGGGCCTCGTTCATCATGTGGAACATGCAACGCAGGCCTTCACCGGGCTTGCCCACCAGGTAGCCGATGGCACCTGCCGCGCCCCGCACCGGGAACTTGCCTTCGCCAAAGTTCAGCAGCGTGTTGGTGGTGCCGCGATAACCCAGCTTGTGGTTCAAACCGGCCAGCGCCACGTCGTTGCGTTCGCCCGTGAGTTCGCCGCTTTGATTGACCAAGTGCTTGGGCAC
>CAZUKT010000789.1:0-1802 GCA_964620975.1 uncultured Rubrivivax sp.
GATGACAGCGGCCACCGCGTCGCCCGCCTTGCGCATGTCGTCAAAGCTGGCCATGATGCAGCGCGCCAGTTGCGGCTTGGGCACCAGCTTGACCGTGACTTCGGTGATGACCATGAGCATGCCTTCGCTGCCCACGATGAGCGGCAGCAGGTCCAGGCCCGGCACGTCCAGCGCTTCGCTGCCAAATTCCACCGGTTCACCCTGCACGGTGTAACCCCGCACACGCAGCACGTTATGCAGCGTCAAGCCGTACTTCAGGCAATGCACGCCGCCGGAGTTTTCAGCCACGTTGCCGCCAATGGTGCAGGCGATCTGGCTGCTGGGGTCGGGCGCGTAGTACAGGCCCAGGGGGGCAGCGGCCTCGCTGATGGCCAGGTTGCGCACACCGCACTGCACGGTGGCGGTGCGGGCCAGGCGGTCGATCATGACGACCTTGTTGAACTTGGCCAGGCTCAGCGTCACGCCCAGCTTGTGCGGCATGGCGCCGCCGCTGAGGCCCGTGCCGGCGCCCCGCGCCACCACGGGCACGGCCAGCGCGTGGCAGGCACGCAGCACGGCGGCGACCTGGTCTTCGGTCTCGGGCAGGGCCACGGCCAGTGGCATCTGGCGGTAGGCGGTGAGGCCGTCGCATTCATAGGGCACGGTGTCTTCGCTGTGCCACAGCAGCGCGTGGGCGGGCAGCACGCCAGTGAGCGCGGCCACCACCTGGGCTTGGCGGGCGGCACGCTCTGCGGTGGGGCTGCTTTCAGTGGCGGCCTGCAGGGCGGCCAGGGCGGGTGCCGCAGCGGGAGCGTTCATGGCGAAAGATCCTTGCACGCCACGGGCAAGGCGCGGCGTGGGGCGGACTTTACGACGCGCCGTCTTGCAGCCGCCTGAGAGCCCGCACCAGGCAGGTCAGGGCGGTTTTGACCTGGACGCGGGTTATGACACGTGCCGGCGCGGGAGCAACTGCGGCCCGGCGACATGCACGCGTGGGCAGTGGGCACCTGAGACGCTGCTGAGACGCTGGCTGCGCAAACTGCTTGCACCCCACACCACCGAAAGCACGCCATGTCCCCACACCACCTTGCCACCGCTGCGGCCGCCTTGCTGGCCAGCGCCACCGTTTGCGCCTTGCCTGTGCACAACTGGGCCGAAGTGACAGCGTCCCCGGCGCAAATCAACACCGTCTTGCCCGACGGCCCGGCAGACGCGATGAACGGCGCACGCGTCACCGTGTCCTTCAGCGACGGGAGCAGCGACACGGCGCTGTTTGTGGGCCGCGACGCCGGGCCCAACTTTTTGTCGGTGGCGCAGACACCGGCCTTTGCGCTGGTGGCCCAGTCCAGCGGCAGCACGGCGTCTTTCCCCAGTTTCACCATCAGCAACACCGACGGCGCACGCACGCTGGTGGGGTTTCAGATTGACGGCCGGGGCGACGGCAACGGCAGCGCCGCTTTCGATCGCGGTTTTGTCGGGTCTACGCGGCCCAGCACGGTGGGCTCCAGCACGGGCGTCGACTTGAGCCTGGATTTCAGGGACCGCAGTTTTCTCACCGGCAGCGTGGACGTGACCTACAGCCGGCCGCTGGGCCTGGCCGGCGCTGCGCCCGTGGGGGACCTGTTTGGCACGGTCGCGGTGCAAATGCAGCTGAGCCGCGTGCTCGGCCTGCCGCCGAACAGCAACCTCTCGTTCATCAACTTTTCTACTGACGTCGACGCCGTCCAGTACGCCGCCGTGCCCGAACCCGGCACCTGGGCGCTGATGGCCGCCGGCGTGGGCTTGTTGGCCTGGCGCCGCCGACGCTGAACTGCGGCCGCCAC
>CAZUKT010000790.1:0-1802 GCA_964620975.1 uncultured Rubrivivax sp.
ATGACGCCGCCGGCGGTGTTCTTGCTGCCGTTTTTTCAGCTCTACACCACGCTGGGCTTGATGGACACGCACATTGCGGTGGCGCTGGCGCACCTGCTGTTCAACGTGCCCTTGGCGGTGTGGATACTGGAAGGCTTCATGAGCGGCATTCCGCGTGAGATTGATGAAACCGCGTACATCGACGGTTATTCATTCCCGCGCTTCTTTCTCACCATCTTCATCCCGCTCATCAAGGCCGGCGTGGGTGTGGCGGCCTTCTTCTGCTTCATGTTCAGCTGGGTTGAATTGCTCATGGCGCGCACGCTGACCAGCGTCAACGCCAAGCCCATCGTCGCGGTGATGACACGCACGGTGTCGGCTTCGGGCATGGACTGGGGGGTGCTGGCGGCCGCCGGTGTGCTGACCATCGTGCCCGGTGCCGTCGTGATCTGGTTCGTGCGCAACTACATCGCCAAGGGCTTTGCGATGGGGCGCGTATGAGCGGCCCCCGTCACATCTGGAGAGTCTGATGTTTGAGTGGATGGCCTGGACCTTGCCGGTGGCGGTGTTCTTCATCTGCATCGTGCTCATGCTCGCAGGCATGACGCTGTGGGAGATCAAACAGCCCACCGTGCTGCGCAAAGGCTTCCTGCCGATAGCCACCACACGCGGCGACCGGCTCTTCATCGGCCTTTTGAGCGCGGCCTACTTGAACCTGGCCTTCGTGGTGGTCAGCGAACGAATGATCGAGTGGTTCGGGCTGGAACAGGAACCATCGATCTGGTTCAGCTTTGTTGCATCGATGGCCCTGCTGGCGCTGGTGATGCGGCGCGGCTGAGCTTGACGAGTTGAATGAAAGGCGAGCCGGCGCAGTTTCCCAGCCGGCATCGCAGGACGTGACCGGGAAGCACAACTGAGGAGACTCCAAAATGAAATTGCGCTTGAATGCCGTGGCCTTTGCCGCTGCCGCTTTGGCCCTGGGCCAAAGCGCATGGGCCGGCGAGGCCGAGTCCAAGAAGTGGATCGACAGTGAATTCCAGCCCAGCACGCGGAGCAAGGATCAGCAGATGGCCGAGATGAAGTGGTTCATCGACGCGGCCAAGAAACTGCAGGCCAAGGGCGTGAAGCAGATCTCGGTGGTGTCCGAGACCATCACCACGCACGAATACGAGAGCAAGACGCTGGCCAAGGCCTTTGCCGAGATCACCGGCATCATCGTCAAACACGACCTGATCCAGGAAGGTGACGTGGTTGAAAAACTGCAGACTTCCATGCAGTCGGGCAAGAGCATTTACGACGGCTGGATCAGTGACTCTGACCTGATCGGCACGCACTACCGCTACGGCAAGATCATGAACCTGACCGACTACATGGCCGGCAAGGGCAAGGAGTGGACCAATCCGGGCATCGACATCAAAGACTTCATCGGCACCAGTTTCACCACCGGGCCCGACAAGAAGCTCTACCAGTTGCCCGACCAGCAGTTTGCCAACCTGTACTGGTTTCGCGCCGACCTCTTTGCGCGGCAAGACCTGAAGGACAAGTTCAAGGCCAAGTACGGTTACGACCTGGGCGTGCCGCTGAACTGGAGCGCCTATGAAGACATTGCCGAGTTCTTTACCAACGACGTGAAGCAGATCGACGGCAAGCCCATCTACGGCCACATGGACTACGGCAAGAAAGACCCGAGCCTGGGCTGGCGCTTCACCGACGCGTGGCTGAGCATGGCCGGCACCGCCGACATCGGCATCCCCAACGGCAAGCCGGTGGACGAGTGG
The DNA here is from genome assembly GCA_964620975.1 of uncultured Rubrivivax sp. GTDB lineage: Bacteria > Pseudomonadota > Gammaproteobacteria > Burkholderiales > Burkholderiaceae_C > Rubrivivax. The sequence continues at coordinate 1,758 of CAZUKT010000790.1, forward strand.
GGCATCCGCGCCAGCGCCGACGGCTGCACGCCGCTGGGTGCCAGC
>CAZUKT010000791.1:0-625 GCA_964620975.1 uncultured Rubrivivax sp.
GTGGTGTGCACCCGTTGGGGCGCCAGCGACACGCGAATGGCGCTGCGGGCCGGATCAAACTGCGCGTTGCCCTGCAACCCGTGGGCCAGCGCGGCCTGGATCAGGTTCTCGGTGGCGCAACCGAGCGACACGAAGACGTGATGATCGTCCGGGTCCACGGCAGGGCACCGGTGCGACAGGTCGGGCAGGATGGTGATGACCGTGCCGCTGCCGTCCAGCGCGAACTTCCAGCATTGCGTGTTGTGGCTGGATGGCGCCAGGGTGGCATGGCGCACCAGTTCCTTGCCGAGCGCCACGCCGCCAAGGCCACGCAGGGCGCCAAGCCGCCAGGTGTCTGCGCACACCGCTTCATAGCTGTCGGCTGCAGGCACTTTGTCGCAGCCTGGCAGCATCAGCGTGCTGCTGCCGAGCCACGGCGACGAGGCCACGAGTTGTCTGCGTGTGATCATGGTGCCGGTTTCCTGCGCGGGCTTGCGGTCAACTGCGGTCCACATCAGTTGCTTCGCGGGCCGCACTTGGGTTCGGGGCTGGGCACGATCGCGGGCGCGATCACCGTGGGCAGCGCCGTGCGCCGGGTGTTCGCGCACGTCATGGCGCACTGCCCCCCGGCCGATGGCCACGGGTG
>CAZUKT010000791.1:635-1794 GCA_964620975.1 uncultured Rubrivivax sp.
CTGCGACGGGCAGAAATCGACAATGACGGCTCATGGGGTGTGGCATCGGTGGGTTCGGTCACAGGCAGTGACCCAAGCCGCAGCCTCGGCTCTTCGGGCCGGCCTGTCCGTGCGATGCCGAACACCTGACGTCGGCCCCGGGGGCCGATGCCCCCGTGTACAGGCAGGGCGCAGCAACGCGGCAAGTCCGTTCGGCGCCGTACAGACGACTTGACGCTGTAGGCCTACCTTGCGCTGACGCCAACCCAGGGCAACCACCGGAGATGCCGCCATGAAGGCTTGTGCGCAAGACAAGCACACGATCCACATGCCACCCAAGTACCGCAGCGGCATGGTTCATCACACGCGGGCGCAAGACGTGGCAGACACGCACTTTGACGGCAGGGCTTCGCAATGACTCTGAAGAACTCGACGGACCGCTACGGTTCGGTTTCGGTCGGCCTGCACTGGCTGACGCTTGCCATCCTGGTAGGTGTCTATGCCTGCATCAATCTGACCGACCTGTACCCCAAGGAAAGTGACCCGCGCGAGGCGCTCAGGACCTGGCACTTCATGCTCGGGCTGACGGTGCTGGCGCTCGTGGCCTTGCGACTTCTGAATCGGCTGCTGGCCCCCGCACCTGCGGTCATGCCACCACTGCCACAGTGGCAGCAACGGCTGGCCAGCGGTGTCCACATTGCGCTGTATGCGCTGATGGTCGTCATGCCCCTGCTTGGCTGGCTTGTGCTCAGCGCCGCCGGCAAGCCCATCCCCTTCTTCGGCACCCAGTTGCCGGCATTGATGGCAGCCAACCAGGACCTTGCCAATCAGTTGAAGGACGTTCACGAAACCATCGGCACCATCGGCTACTTCTTGATCGGCGCCCATGCCGGGGCCGCACTGTTCCACCACTTTGTCAGTCGCGACAACACGCTGTCGCGCATGCTGCCGGGCGGCCGAAAGACAAGCAAAGGGCCGGCGTAGCTGAGTTGCCTTGCGGCGCGCCAGGACAGGTCTGCCGACCAGCGCGTCAGCCTTCGGGCTTTTCGGTCCTTCAGCCCTTCAGCCCTTCAACCCTTCAGCATCTGCTGCTGAAAGGTGATCTCGATGAACTCTGCCGGCCGGCTGATGGCCACCAGCACTGTCACGCGCAAGATGCCTTGCTGGATGTCTTCGGCGG
>CAZUKT010000792.1:0-1788 GCA_964620975.1 uncultured Rubrivivax sp.
CCCGACAGCCTCCTAGGCTCGCGTCAGCCCACGTCCGGTGGGCTGGGTCAAAACCTGGCAGCCCCGGCAAAGACGGCGCTTGGGCGGCCACACCCCCATTTGCACGCAGCTCACCCCGGCGCTGTTTCAGCGCGGCGCCGCAGCCACCTTGGCCGCCATCGCGTCGCGCAGTTTCTTCAGCCTCTCGCGCGGGTCTTCCTTGGTCTTGACCTCGTCGAGTTTCATCTCGGCGATAAAGCGGCTGGGCACGCCAATCACCGTGTCGCGGCCCTTCTTGCGCCGGCGCAGCGTGCTCACCGCCAGCGTGCTGCGCGCACGCGTGATGCCCACGTACATGAGCCGGCGTTCTTCTTCCAGCCGCTCGGGCGTGGTCTCGCTGTCTTTGTCTTCGCTGCCGCTCTTGAAGGGCAGCAGGCCTTCGTTCACGCCCACCATCACCACATGCGGCCATTCCAGGCCTTTGGCGGCGTGCAGGGTAGAGAGCGTGACCACGTCCTGCTCATCGCTGCGTTCGGCCAGGCTGATGATGACGCTGATGGTCTGCGCCACCTGCAACACGCTCTGGCGTTCGCTCTCAAACGTGCTGCCGCCGTCTTGTGTGATTTCGCCGCCGCAGCGGCGCGCGATCCAGTCCACAAAGTCCAGCACGTTGCCCCAGCGCGCGGTGGCGAGCTTGTCGCTTTCTTCGCTGTCAAACAGGTGCTGTTCGTAGCCGATGTCCTTGAGCCAGCCCAGCAGCAGCGCCTTGGCGTCTTCGGCGCCCGTGGTGTGGCGCGCGCGGTGTTCCAGGTCGCTGACCGCGCGGCCAAATTCGTGCAGTGCGTCGATGGCCTTGCCCTTCAGCACGGCGGCCAGGCTGGGTGAGAAGAGTGCGTCGTAAAGGCTTGTCTTCCACTTGCTGGCAAATTCGCCCAGGCTGGCCAGGGTCTGGTGGCCGATGCCACGTTTGGGCGTGGTCACGGCGCGCAAGAAGGCGGGGTCGTCGTCCTGGTTGACCAACAGGCGCAGCCAGGCGCACAGGTCCTTGATCTCGGCGCGGTCAAAGTAACTTTGCCCGCCCGAGACCTTGTAGGGGATCTGCGCGGCACGCAGTTTTTGCTCAAACACACGCGCCTGGTGGTTGGCGCGGTAGAGGATGGCAAAGTCGCTGAAGTTCAAGCTGGCACCGCTGGTGGAGCCGCCGCCGCGCAGGCTCTGGATGCGCGCCACGGCGCGTTCGGCTTCGTGTTCTTCGCCGTCGCATTCCAGCAGGCGCACGGGTTCGCCGTCGCCGAATTCGCTCCACAGTTTTTTCTCGAAGAGCTTGGGGTTGTGGCCGATCACGGCATTCGCCGCTTGCAGGATGTGGCCGGTGCTGCGGTAGTTCTGCTCCAGCGCGATGACCTTGAGCTGCGGGTAGTCTTGCGGCAGGCGCTGCAGGTTGGCGATGGTGGCGCCACGCCATCCGTAGATGCTTTGGTCGTCGTCGCCCACGGCGGTGAAGCGGGCGCGTTCACCCACCAGGGCTTGCAGCAGGTCGTACTGCACGGCGTTGGTGTCCTGGTACTCGTCCACCAGGATGTGCGCAAACTGCGCCTGCCAGCGCGCACGGGCTTCGTCGTCACGCCGCAGCAGCACCAGCGGCAGGCTGATGAGGTCATCAAAGTCCACCGCCTGAAAGGCCTGCAGCCGCTCTTGAAAAAGCCGCATGACCCGCGCCGCCACGCGCTCGTCGTCATTGGTGGCGGCGACCTCGGCGGTGTCGGCGTTGTGGCCCTGGTTTTTCCACAGGCTGATGGTCCACTGTCA
>CAZUKT010000793.1:0-1785 GCA_964620975.1 uncultured Rubrivivax sp.
CACGGTGGGGCCGTACATCTCGGCATAGGCGCGGCGGTCTATGGTTCTGGCCATCACAGGGCTCCGTTCGTCAAACCGCGAAAGCCCCACACCTGGCGCCGGCCACCGTAGGGCACCAGCGTCACGGTGCGTTCCTGGCCGGGCTCAAAGCGCACGGCGGTGCCGCTGGCGATGTTCAGCCGCATGCCCTTGGCGGCCTGGCGGTCAAAGCTGAGTGCCGCGTTGGTTTCGGCAAAGTGGTAGTGCGAGCCCACCTGGATGGGCCGGTCGCCGGTGTTGGACACGCTGAGCATGAGCTTGGCGCGGCCGGGGTTGAGCTCGTGCTCGCCTTCGTCGATGAGGTATTCGCCGGGGATGGTCATGGTCAAGCCTAGGCAATGGGTTGGTGCACGGTCACCAGCTTGGTGCCGTCGGGGAAGGTGGCTTCGACCTGGATCTCGGTCACGATCTCGGGCACGCCTTCCATCACATCGGCGCGCGACAGCACCTGCTTGCCTTCGCTCATGAGCTGCGCCACGGTCTTGCCGTCGCGTGCGCCTTCAAGGATGGCGCAACTGATGAGCGCAATGCTTTCAGGCACGTTGAGCTTCAGCCCCCGCGCCTGGCGGCGTTCGGCCAGCAGGCCGGCGGTGAACAGCAGCAGCTTGTCTTTTTCGCGGGGGGTCAGGTCCATGGCGGCGGCGTGTGGGGCAGGTGGACGGCAATCGTAGTCGCAGGCTGCAGCACAAGGCGTGCCGACCTTCCCCATCGCCAGGCGCGTGCGACGGCCCCTTACTTCGGGGGGGTGCGCGGCCTTTCTGGCGGCTTTGGCGCCGCGACTGCGATTCCCCCCTTGAGCACCCACGCGCCAGGGCATACCGCCTTGGGCCAGACCCCACCCAGGAGCAACCATGACCCACCCCGCAACACTCCCGCAGTACCGCTGGCTGGCCTTGACGGCCGTGGCCGCCGCCGTGGCCCTGCTGTCTTTGCCCGTGCACGCCGGCGGCGTCTTCTTCACGGTGCAGAGCATTCCCGAAGTGGGCGGCACCGCACCCATGAGCTCTGGCCAGGGCATGGCCATCAACAGCGTGGGCCAGGTGGTGGGCGATTCCAATGGCCGCGCCTTCCTGTACAGCCCGGCCACGGGCACCCTGGACATTGGCGATGCCGCCAGCAGCCCGTACAGCTACGCGCGGGCGATCAGCGACCCGGTGGGTCTGCGGCAGAACGTGGTCATCGCAGGCCACGGTGGTGACGCCAGCGGCCCCAACGCCACAGGATTTGTGCAGTCGCGCAGCAACCTGCTGGGCACGGTGTCTTCCACGCAGTTCAGCGACCCGCTGAGCGACCAAGTCTTCGTCTCCGGCGTCAACAGCTCTGGCACGCTGGTGGGCATCCTGACGCGGGGCGCCAACTCGGCCGCTTTTGAGCGCGCGGCATCGGGGCAGATCACCTTGCTCACCGACTTCGGCAACACCGGCCAGCGCCAAAACCAAGCGCGTGGCATCAACAACGCCGGCCAGGTGGTGGGCAGTGCGGCGGCTATCGCCCAACCCCCCCATGCCGTGATCTTTGAAGGTGGCACGGTGCGTGACCTGGGCGCGCCGGGCGGCGACCTGAGCTGGGGCAGGGCCATCAACCAGAACGGCTGGGTCACGGGCGACTACGCCGACGCGAGCGGCATCCACGCCTTCGTCTACCGCGACGGTGCCATGCAGGGCGTGGCGGCCTCGCTGGAAACCGGCGCAGGGGCCGGCACCTACGGCAAGGCCCTGAACAACATGGGGCAGGTGGTGGGCGAAG
>CAZUKT010000794.1:0-1781 GCA_964620975.1 uncultured Rubrivivax sp.
GCGGATCGACGAGACCTCATGGTAGGCGTTGAAGATCTCGCTCTCGTCCAGCCCGAGCGATTCAACGATGTACTGGTAGGCGTGGGTGTGAATGGCCTCTTCAAAAGCCTGCCGCAGCAGAAATTGCCTGCACTCGGGCGCCGTGATGTGGCGGTAGGTGCCCAGCACGATGTTGTTGGCGGCCAGCGAATCTGCTGTGACGAAGAAACCGAGGTTGCGCTTGATGATGCGACGCTCGTCTTCGGTCAGGCCGTTGGGGTCTTTCCAGGTCGCGATGTCTCGCGACATGTTGACTTCGTTTGGCATCCAGTGGTTGGCGCAACTGGAGAGGTACTTTTCCCAGGCCCACTTGTACTTGAAGGGCACCAACTGGTTGACGTCAGTCTGACCATTGATGATGCGTTTGTCAGCGGCGTTGACGCGGCGCGCAGACAAAGCCTCAGTGATGCGGGTGGACGCTTGCGGCTTTGAGACGGAGGCGCCAGCAGCTTGCACTGAAGGCGAGGCAAGCACGGGTTCAAAGGTGGGCGCAGTCGGTGCCGCCGGAACCGCAGCGCGGAGCGCTTGAATCGAATTGGATTTGACGTCGTCTTCCCAGACCAGCATGTGTGTGTGTCCTGTAGCGGTGAATTATCTGAGTGTTGTGCGCGAACACCAAGCACTGGTTGACATGGCAGCGATCTCGGCGTTGCAAGAGCGCATCGACAAGGCCGCCTGATCGTGTCGATGCGTGTGTTGAATCACATCACTGCGTGTGAATCTGCGGCCACTGCGGCCTTACTGACAGGCCTCGCAATCGGGGTTGTCAATGGAGCAGAACTTGATGTCGCTGGCCGGCTCTTGCGGTGCGGCCAGCGCTGGTGCCACACCACCTGACGACACGGCATTGAGAGCACCCGGCGCGACCGTGGACTTCTCGGTGTAGGTGGCGCTGGTGGTGCGCAGGTAGTAGGTGGTCTTCAGGCCACGCAGCCACGCCAGCTTGTAGGTCTCGTCGAGGCGACGGCCCGAGGCGCCGGCCATGTAGATGTTGAACGACTGCGCCTGGTCTATCCACTTTTGGCGGCGTGCGCCGGCTTCGACGAGCCATGTGGCATCCACTTCAAACGCCGTGCCGTAAAGGCGCTTCAGGTCTTCAGGCACGCGGTCAATGGGGCGCAGTGAACCGTCAAAGTGCTTGAGGTCCATGACCATCACGTCGTCCCACAGGCCGAGCTTCTTCAGGTCACGCACCAGGAACTCGTTGATGACCGTGAACTCACCCGACAGATTGCTCTTGACCGAGATGTTGCCGAAGCTGGGTTCGATGGACGCGTCGACGCCGATGATGTTGCTGATGGTGGCCGTGGGCGCGATGGCCACGCAGTTGCTGTTGCGCATGCCGTGCTCGGCGATGCGCGCGCGCAGCGCGGGCCAGTCCATGGTGGCAGAGCGGTCAACCTCCACGTACTGCGCGCCACCGCGGGCCTCGGCCAACATGTCGAGCGTGTCCTGCGGCAGGATGCCGCGGTCCCACAGGCTGCCGCGGTAGCTGCTGTAGCGGCCGCGCTCGGCCGCCAGATCAGAACTGGCCCAATAGGCGTAGTAGCAGATGGCTTCCATGCTGCGGTCGGCAAACTCCACGGCCTCGGTGCTGGCATAGGGAATGCGCAGTTGGTACAGGCAGTCCTGGAAACCCATCAGGCCCAGGCCCACAGGGCGATGGCGCAGGTTGCTGTCGCGCGCCTTCTTGACCGCGTAGTAGTTGATGTCGATGACGTTGTCGAGCATGCGCATGGCCG
>CAZUKT010000795.1:0-1774 GCA_964620975.1 uncultured Rubrivivax sp.
GGGGCCGGCACCTACGGCAAGGCCCTGAACAACATGGGGCAGGTGGTGGGCGAAGTGTGGAGGAACAACAACTCGGCCTCGAGCTTTCTGCACTCCGCCTCGGGCGGTGACGTGGACCTGAGCCTGTATGCCTTTGATGCCCAGGGCCTGCCGGTGCAGGTGCGGCAGGTCAGAGGCATCAACGACCTGGGCCAGATGGTGGCGCGGGGCGGAAGCGGGCCCGTGGTGCTGAACCCCACCGGCACGCTGAGCTGGGCCAAGCTGCGCGGCGGCAGCGTGGCCGACCCCGCCAACTGGGACAGCGGCCTGGGCTTTGCGCCCAACCGCTTGCTGGACGTTGTGATCGCGTCGCGCCCGGCACAAACCGTCAGCGCCGACGCCAGCTTCAACGCCAAGAGCCTGCGTGTGGGCGATGTGGCGGGCAGCGCACAAGACGGCACGCTCACGCTGCAGCTCAGCAACAACGCCGTCATCAACCCGGGCAGCGGCCTGCTGATCGCGCAGTCTGGCGTGCTGCAAGGCCAGGGCCGTGTGGCGGGCACGGTGGCCGTCCTCAACCGGGGGCAGGTGAACGCGCTGCCGGGCCAGACGCTGGCGCTGGAAGGGGGGCTGGACAACAGGGGCCTGGTCACCGGCACCGGCCGCATCGAAGCCAACCTCATCAACCGCGGCGGCGGCGCGGCCGGCGTGGTGGTGGGCGCGGGCCAGTCGCTGACTTTTGCCGGCACGGTGCACACGGCGGCCGACGGTTCCCACATGCGCATCAGCGACGGGGGCGACCTGCGCTTTGAAGGCCGCTTCGTCAACCAGGGCGCGGCCACGGTGCACCTGGACGCCGGCAGCCTGCGCGTGGGCTTTGGCGGCCAGCGCATGGACAACGGCGGCCAGGTGCTGGTGGGTGCGGGGCGTTCAGAGATTGAAGGCGAGCTGTACAACAACCCACGCGGCCTGATCCACGCCAGCAACGGCGCGCAACTGTTTGTGTGGGACGCCCTGCGCAATGACGGCGAAGTGCGTGCCACAGGCGGCGCCAAGATCGTCTACACCGGCATGGTCACCGGGCCGGGCGACTTCACAGGCCAGGGTGATGGTGGTTTCCACCGCTTTGAAGGCGGGTACTCGCCCGGTGCCTCACCGGCCGACGTGAGCCTGGGTGACGTGCAACTGGCCAGCCTCTTGACGATGGAAATTGGTGGCCCGGCCGCAGGCAGCCAGCACGACCACATCAGCTTCACCGGCAGCGTGTTGCTGACGAGCACGAGCTTCCTGGACATCAAGCTGATCAATGGTTTTGTGCCGCACGCGGGTGACCACTTTGCGCTGTTCAGCTTTGCGCAGGCACGGTCGGGCAACTTCGAAGACATCTACTTGCCGGCGCTGGGCGCGGGCCTGAACTGGGACGTGTCGCAGTTGCACGCCACGGGCCTGTTGGGCGTGACGGCGGTGCCCGAGCCGCAGACCTGGGCGCTGTGGATGGTGGGGCTGGGTGGGCTGGTGGCAGCCCGGGCCAGGGCCAAGCCAGTGCGCTGACGCCGCATGCTGGTGCGTGTTGCGCTTTGATGGTGCTGGAGCGGCGGCACCACAAGAGGGCAGGGCGTGGGTGGGGCTGCGCTGCGTGGCCCGCATCGTGCAAGCCTGGTGGCAGACATGTCGATGCAGCCCGATGCCTCCAACCGCAAGCTGCCCATTGGGCAGGTGGTGCAAACGCCCCCGCCGCCACAGCAGCGCGTCATCAAGGTGCGGCGCGACTACAACGCCTGGGTGGCGAGCGAGA
>CAZUKT010000796.1:0-906 GCA_964620975.1 uncultured Rubrivivax sp.
CCGCCATCGTCGATTTCTTCGATACCTGCGTCGCACCGCGACCGCTGGGCAAGGCCATGACGCCGTCGGAAGCGCTCAGCCTGATTTACAAGGGCCGCGGCACGCGTTTCCAGCGCGCCCTGGCCGAGCAGTTCATCCAGTGCGTGGGCGTGTATCCGGTGGGTTGTGCCGTTGAACTGAACAGCGGCGAAGTGGCCGTCGTGATCGCGCAGAATACGCTGCGCCTGAAACCGCGCGTGATGGTGGTGCGTGACGCCAAGGGCTTCGAGAACCGCCCGTTCAAGATGCTCGACCTGTCGCGTGATCCCGAGTCCGCGCCCACCGAGACCTATCAGGTTCGCCGCACGCTCGGCTATGACGTCGTGAAGATCGATCCGCGCGAGCTGTTCCTGTGAGTTCCGCCGACCTCCCTCGCGCGGAGGGCGGCGCCTTCTCCGTCACCGACGGGACATTCATCGAGCAGTTGCATGCCGCCCTCGCAGAGCGCAAGGCCGACGGCCAGGGCCTTGCCCTGCTGGTGGTGCACTTCGGGCTGGTGGGTCGTGCCGATGCGCACTATGGCTACGAGATCGGTGACGCCGTGCGTGCGCGCCTGATCGCCACGGTGCGCAACGACGTGCTGCGTCCAGGTGATTTTCTCGGGGAATTCGGGCGCGACCAGGTGGCCTGTGTGCTGGCGCCGCTGGCCGATCCGCAGATGGCTTTGATGGCCGCCGACAAGCTGCGCCGCGCGTTGCACGAGCCGTTGTGGCTGGGCGAAGACGAGGTCTATGCTTCGCCGGCCATCGGCATCGCCACGCACAGCGGCGACATCGATGACGCGCGCGCGCTGATGCGCCAGGCACGCACCGCCTGCGTGACTGCCGCAGAACTGCCCGATCGCATTGCCCTCTATGACGTGGCGCA
>CAZUKT010000796.1:916-1774 GCA_964620975.1 uncultured Rubrivivax sp.
TCCGCGGTGGTGGGCGATGCGCTGGAGATCGTGTTCCAGCCGCAATTCGACCTGCGCTTCGGCCAGATCATGGGCATGGAGAGCCTGCTGCGCTGGCCGGATGGCACGCGTGAACTGGTGCCGATGCAGGACGCCATCCAGGCGGCCGAAGCCATCGGCATCGTCGACCGGCTGCTGTCGTCGCTATTGAATCGCGCGCTGCGCAACTGTGCGGAATTCCGCCAGCGCGCCGGGCTGGACCTGCGCGTCGCGGTGAACCTGCCGGCGCGGGCGCTGCTGATGAATGATCTGCCCGAACTGGTCGAGCGTGCGCTGCGCACCTGGGGGCTGCGCGCCGGCCGGCTGATGCTGGAGATCGAGGGCATTCCGCTGCTGCAGGCCCGCGCCGAGGCCCGTGCCACGCTGCAGAAGCTCTACGAGATGGGCGTGAAGCTGTCCATCGACGACACCGGGGCGCCTGGATCGTCGCTGTTCTTCCTCGCCACCATTCCGTTCCATGAAATGAAGATCGACCTGTCCGGCGTGACGAACCTGCCGCAGGTCGAAACGGCCGAAGGCGAGACCCTGCCGCGGTCCGGCATGGTCCTGAAGTCGCTCGCCAACCTGGCGCATCAACTCGGCCTCGAAGTGACCGTGATCGGCGTGCCGAACGAGACCGTTGCCGGACAGCTGGCCGCGCTGGGCTGCGATTTCATGCAGGGCGATTACCGTGCCGCGCCGGCCGATCCCGAGGAGTTCGTGCGGCTCTATTACGCCTGACGCCGTCAGCGAGGGCGGTATACGTGGCCCGTGGCGTTGACCTGAGCGCAGTTACATAACTTTACGTGGCAGAGAAAGCGGCGCAACAGACGGCGACTA
>CAZUKT010000797.1:0-1771 GCA_964620975.1 uncultured Rubrivivax sp.
AAATCACCTACGGCCTTGAGCGCCTGGCGATGTACCTGCAGGGCGTGGACAACGTCTACTACCTGGCGTGGACCGAGACCTTGAAGTACCGGGATGTCTACCACCAGAACGAGGTCGAGCAGAGCACCTACAACTTTGAACACAGTGATGTGGACTTCCTGCTGGGCGCCTTTGGTGCCCACGAAAAACAGGCCAAGTACCTGATGGAGCAGCAACTGGCCTTGCCGGCCTACGAGCAGGTGCTCAAAGCCGCGCACACCTTCAACCTGCTGGACGCACGTGGCGCCATCAGCGTGACCGAACGCGCCGCCTACATCGGCCGCATCCGCAACCTGGCGCGCAGCGTGGCCGCCAGCTACCTGGACAGCCGTGCGCGGCTGGGCTTCCCGATGGCACCGCGGGCCTGGGCCGATGAAGTGCTGGCGCAGATGGCGCAAGCGGCGCAGACGGCGCAGGCCGCTCAATCTGCCAAGAAGGCGGCCTGACCATGACTGCACAGAACCTGCTCGTTGAACTGTTTGTGGAAGAACTGCCGCCCAAGGCGCTGAAGAAGCTGGGCGAGTCCTTTGCCGCGCTGCTGTCCGATAGCCTGAAGGCCCAGGGCCTGGCGGCGGCCGATGCCGCTGTGACCGCGTTTGCATCGCCGCGCCGTCTGGCCGTGCATGTGGCCACCGTGGCGCCGCGTGCTGCCGACAAGGCGCAGCAGACCAAGCTGATGCCGGTGCAGGTGGCGCTGAACGCGGCGGGTGAGCCCACGCCTGCGCTGCTGAAGAAACTGGCCGCGCTGGGTGCCGATGCCAGCGTCGTGCCCAAGCTGAAGCGTTTGCCCGACGGCAAGGCCGAGGCGTTGTTCATGGACAGCATCGTGCCCGGCGTGGCCTTGGCCGACGGTCTGCAAAAGGCACTGAACGAGGCCATCACCAGGCTGCCCATTCCCAAGGTCATGCAGTACCAGCTGGAAAGTGGCGAGGGCGCCGACTTTCAACCGGGCTGGACCAGCGTGAACTTTGTGCGTCCGGCGCACGGCCTGGTGGCCCTGCACGGTGACGCGGTGGTGGCGGTCACCGCGCTGGGCCTGGCGTCTGGCCGCACCACCACGGGCCACCGCTTTGAAGCGGCCGAGCCCAGCCTCTCGCTGCGCCATGCCGATACTTATGCCGAACAACTGCGCGCCCAGGGCGCGGTGATTGCCAGCTTTGCCGAACGCCGGGCCGAGCTGGTGCGCCAGCTTGCCGAAGCTGCGGCGCTTGAAGGCTTGAAGCCCATCGAAGACGACGCCTTGCTGGACGAGGTGACGGGCCTGGTGGAGCGCCCCAACGTGCTGCTGTGCCACTTTGAGCCCGAGTTTCTGGCCGTGCCGCAGGAATGCCTGATCCTGACGATGAAGGCCAACCAGAAGTACTTTCCGCTGCTCGATGCGGGTGGCCGCTTGACCGAGAAGTTCCTCATCGTCAGCAACATCCACCCCGCCGATCCGAGCCGCGTGATCCAGGGCAATGAACGTGTGGTGCGGCCGCGCCTGGCCGACGCCAAGTTCTTCTTTGACCAGGACCGCAAGAAACCGCTGGAGAGCCGTGTGCCACAACTGGCCAAGGTGGTTTACCACGGCAAGCTCGGCAGCCAGGGTGAACGTGTGGACCGTGTGCGTGCCATAGCCAAGGGCTTGGGCCAGCAACTGGGCGGCGCGGCGTTGGCCGATCAAGCTGACCGCGCTGCGCTCCTGGCCAAGGCCGACCTGCTGACCGACATGGTGGGTGAATTCCCCGAACTG
>CAZUKT010000798.1:0-1771 GCA_964620975.1 uncultured Rubrivivax sp.
GTGCAGACCATGAAGAAGTTTGCCGCCAACCCGTATGACGACGCCAGCTTCTGGCAGCCCGCGCCGCTGCTGGCCAAGCTGGCCGCCGAAGGCCGGTCATTCACCTGATTGGCGTCACCCGACTTACTGCCCCGAATCCCGCGCTGAAAGAACCCCCACCATGACCCAAGCCGTCATCGTCTCCACCGCCCGCACGCCACTCTGCAAGAGTTGGAAGGGCGCCTTCAACATGACCCACGGCGCCACGCTGGGTGGCCACGCCGTCAAGGCCGCCGTCGAGCGCGCCGGCATTGACGCCGCCAAGGTGGACGACGTGCTCATGGGCTGCGCCACGCCCGAGGGCGCCACCGGCGCCAACATCGCGCGCCAGGTGGCCTTGCGCGCCGGGCTGCCGGTTACCACCAGCGGTGTCACCGTCAACCGCTTTTGCAGCAGCGGCCTGCAGACCATTGCCATGGCCGCGCAGCGCATCGTGGCCGGTGAAGCCGACATCTTTGTGGCCGGCGGTGTGGAAAGCATTTCCTGCGTGCAGCAAGAGATGAACCAACACATGCTGGCCGATACCTGGCTGGCCAAGAACAAGCCCGAGATCTACTGGAACATGCTGCAGACCGCCGAGCAGGTGGCCAAGCGCTACGGCATCAGCCGCGAGCGCATGGACCACTACGGCGCCGGCAGCCAGCAAAAGGCCACCGCCGCGCTGGCTGCGGGGCTGTTCAAGGACGAGATCGCGCCCATCACCGTCACCGCCGGCGTGGCCGACAAGGTGATGGGCCTGCGCAGCCAGCAAGTGACGGTGTCCGACGACGAAGGCATACGCGCCGGCACCACGTATGAGGGCATCTGCAACCTGCGCTCGGCCTTGCCGGGCGGCCTGATCAGCGCGGGCAACGCAAGCCAGTTTTCTGACGGTGCCGGTGCCTGCGTGGTGATGCACGAGGCCGTGGCGCAGCGCAAGGGCCTGCAGCCGCTGGGCCGCTTCCTGGGTTTTGCCGTGGCCGGCTGCGAGCCCGACGAAATGGGCATTGGCCCGGTGTTTGCCGTGCCCAAGGTGCTGAAGCGCCTGGGCCTCACGGTGGCCGACATCGACCTGTGGGAACTGAACGAGGCCTTTGCCGTGCAGGTGCTGTACTGCGCCGACACACTCGGCATCCCCATGGACAGGCTCAACGTCAACGGCGGCGCCATTGCGGTGGGCCACCCCTATGGCGTCAGCGGCCAGCGCCTGACCGGCCATGCGCTGATTGAAGGCAAGCGGCGCGGCGCCAAGCGCGTGTGCGTCACCATGTGCATTGGCGGCGGCATGGGCGCCGCCGGCATCTTCGAGGTGCTGTGACGCAGGGCCGTGAGGCCCCGCAAGAGCGGGGTCCGGGTCGCGAACCGACGACGGTGATGGACCTGGACACAGTGCGCGGCTTCTTTGCGATGTCGCCCTTCATGGGCGACCTGGGCGTGGAGCCCGTCGCCGTGGCCCCGGGCACGGTGACGGCGGTGCTCGTGCTGGCCACGCGACACCTGCAGCACACCGGGCAGGCCCATGCCGGCGTGATGGCTTCGCTGGCCGACCACACCATGGGCTCGGCCGCGCAGACGCTGGCGCCGGCCGGCCGCTGGTGCCTGACGGCCGAACTCAAGACCAGCGCGTTGCGGCCTGGCGTGGGTGAGCGACTGGTGTGTGTGGCCACGGTGCTGAAGGCCGGCCGCAACATCAGCTTCACCGAGGCCGAGGTGTTTGCTGAAACCGCCGGCCAGCGCACGCTGGTGATGAAGG
>CAZUKT010000799.1:0-1766 GCA_964620975.1 uncultured Rubrivivax sp.
AAGAAGCTCAAGCTGATGTCGCCCATGTCGGCCGAAGCCACCGTGGTGCGCAACTTCATCGACACCCTGGTGAACCTGCCGTGGCAGAAGAAGACCAAGATCAAACACGACCTGGCCAATGCCGAGGCGGTGCTCAACGAAGACCACTTCGGGCTTGAGAAGGTCAAGGACCGCATCCTTGAGTACCTTGCCGTGCAGCAGCGTGTGGACAAGGTCAAGGCGCCCATCCTGTGCTTGGTGGGGCCCCCGGGCGTGGGCAAGACCAGCCTGGGCCAAAGTGTGGCCCGCGCCACTGGCCGCAAGTTTGTGCGCATGGCGCTCGGTGGCATGCGTGACGAGGCCGAGATCCGCGGCCACCGCCGCACCTACATCGGCTCGATGCCGGGCAAGGTGCTGCAAAGCCTAAGCAAGATCGGCACACGCAACCCGCTGTTTCTGCTGGACGAGATCGACAAGCTGGGCATGGACTTCCGTGGCGACCCGTCTTCGGCCTTGCTCGAAGTGCTGGATCCTGAGCAGAACCACACCTTCAGCGACCACTACGTCGAAGTCGACTTCGATCTGAGCGACGTGATGTTTGTTGCAACCAGCAACAGCATGAACATTCCACCGGCCCTGCTGGACCGCATGGAAGTCATCCGCCTGGCCGGCTACACCGAAGACGAAAAGCTCAACATCGCCCAACGCTACCTGCAACCCAAGCAGCAGAAGAACAACGGTGTCAAAGACGGTGAGATGGAAATCACCGAATCTGCCCTGCGCGCCATTTTGCGTTACTACACCCGCGAGGCCGGCGTGCGTTCTCTGGAACGCGAAATTGGCAAGATCTGCCGCAAGGTGGTCAATGGCATTGCGCTGAAGAAGTACGACGGCAAGGTTGTTGTCACTGACGAGAACCTGAATGACTTTCTGGGCGTGCGCAAGTACGACTTCGGCCGCGCCGAGATGAAGAACCAGGTCGGCCAGGTGGTGGGTCTGGCATGGACGGAAGTGGGCGGCGACCTGCTCACCATAGAAGCCACGGTCATGCCTGGCAAGGGCCAGATCATCCGCACCGGTTCACTGGGCGACGTGATGAAGGAATCGGTGGAAGCGGCGCGCACCGTGGTGCGTTCACGCGCCCGCCGCCTGGGCTTGAAGGACGAGATCTTCGAGAAGCGCGACATCCACATCCACGTGCCCGATGGCGCCACGCCCAAGGACGGCCCCAGCGCGGGTGCGGCCATGACGACAGCGCTCGTGTCGGCACTTTGCGGCATTCCGGTACGTGCCGACGTGGCGATGACAGGCGAGATCACCCTGCGGGGTGAGGTCACGGCCATCGGTGGCTTGAAGGAAAAACTGCTGGCTGCGCACCGCGGTGGCGTCAAGACGGTGCTGATCCCTGAAGAAAACGTCAAGGATCTGCAGGACATCCCCGAGAACGCCAAGAACAATCTCGAGATCGTGCCCGTGCGCTGGATCGACCAGGTGCTCGCTATTGCCCTGGAACGGCCGCCCGAGCCCCTGGCCGACGACGAGGTCGTTCCTGCTGTGGTAGTTGCGGCAACGACCACCGCAGAGGCCGCAAAACCCTTGGTGGCGGCAGACGGATTGCCGCACTGAGGCTTGTGCAGCCCTGAAAACTCGGTATATACTGCAAGGCTCAGCGGCAAGCACCAAACGCTGAGTGAGTTCTGTAGACGCAATCGAAAGAACTGACGCGTTGAAAGATGCAACATGCGGGAATAGCTCAGTTGGTAGAGCGCAACCTTGCCAAGGTTGAG
>CAZUKT010000800.1:0-1757 GCA_964620975.1 uncultured Rubrivivax sp.
TCTGGGTCATGTTGCGGGTCGCGAAGCGGGCTGCGGGATAGGCGGCCGAAGATACCACCGCAATATTTCGGCTCGGTGCGGCTTGCCCAGCGCGCGTGCATTTGGCACGCACGGCGTGCGGGCGGTAGCCAAGGCAGACGGCCAGGCGAGGTATTTCTGGCGCATGACGCTTGTGTGGCGCCCGTGGGTTACATTAGCCCGGTAGATTTGAGCAAGATTGTTGTTTGACGGTTTCTTCTGCGCCTGGCTTCGGTTGGTACACGGCAGATTCCTTGATCGGTGATTTTCTTGGCCGCATCTGCACTGCGACAGCATGTGCTGCGCAGCAACCGTGAAAGGAATAGATATGACGACGCAAACCGGTACCGTGAAGTGGTTCGACGATGGCAAGGGCTTTGGCTTCATCACGCCGGACGGCGGTGGCAAGGACCTCTTCGCCCACTTCAGCGAAATCCAAAGCACCGGCGGCTTCCGCAGCCTGGCCGAAAACCAGAAGGTGCAATTTGAAGTGAAGCAAGGCCAGAAGGGCCCGCAAGCTTCCAACATCCGCGCCGCGACCTAAGTCCGCGCCCGGATCCAACGAAACCGCAGCTTCGGCTGCGGTTTTTTCGTTGTGGGGGCGACGCACGGGTGCTGCGCCAATGGCTACAGCGGCGGCACCTCGGCCTGTGCCAGCAGCGGGGCCACTGCATCCTTGGGCGCCACCAGCGGCGTGCCCACGCCGGCCACCTTGGGCCAGGTGATGCCGATGGCCGGGTCGTCCCACCGAATGCTGCGCTCGCAGTCGCGTGCGTAGACGTCGGTGGTTTTGTACAGGAAGTGGGTGTCGTCGTGCAGCGCCACAAAGCCGTGTGCAAAGCCGGGTGGCACCCACATCTGCCGGTGGTTGCTGGCGCTCAGTTCCACGCCCACCCAGCGGCCAAAGCTGGGTGAGCCTTGGCGTATGTCTACCGCCACGTCAAAGGCTGCACCCTGCACCACGCGCACCAACTTGCCCTGTGCGTGTGGTGGTAGCTGGTAGTGCAGGCCACGCAGCACACCGGCCTTGCTGCACGAATGGTTGTCTTGCACAAAACGCGGCGGTGCTGGCAGCGCCAGGTCTTGCACGGCGGCGGCAAAGCGCGCTTCGTTGAAGCTCTCCATGAACCAGCCGCGTGCGTCGGCAAACACGGCAGGCTCCACGATCAGCACGCCCGGCAGGGCGGTGGGGTGCAGCTTCATGGCTCAGAAGGCCTGTTCGCGCAGCACTTGCATCAGGTACTGGCCGTAGGCGTTCTTGAGCATGGGCGCGGCCAGTTGCTCCAGGCGCGCAGCGTCTATCCAGCCGCTGCGAAACGCAATTTCTTCCGGGCAAGCCACCTTCAGGCCCTGGCGCTTTTCAAGCGTGGCAATGAACTGGCCAGCTTCCATGAGGCTGTCGTGCGTGCCGGTGTCGAGCCAGGCATAGCCGCGGCCCATGATCTCTACGTCAAGCTGGCCCAGAGCCAGGTAACGCGCATTGACCTCGGTAATCTCCAATTCACCGCGTGCGCTGGGCTTGATGTCGGCTGCGATGTCACACACCTGTTCGTCGTAGAAATACAGGCCCGTGACGGCGTAGTTGCTCTTGGGTTGTTTGGGCTTTTCTTCGATGCTGAGCGCACGCTTTTGGTCGTCAAATTCCACCACGCCGTATCGTTCGGGGTCGTTCACGTGGTACGCAAACACGGTGGCGCCGTTGGTTCTTTCGCGCGCGCGCGACAGCATGGCGGTGAAGT
>CAZUKT010000801.1:0-1757 GCA_964620975.1 uncultured Rubrivivax sp.
ACTGGGGGCCACCCTCGACGGCCTCGTCGCCAAAGACAAACTCAGCGCCGAGTCCGCGGCCGCCACGCTCGCCCGCATCACGCCCATCGAACAGCTGCCACAGGCCGATGGCGCCCGCATCGCCATCGAGGCCATCGTCGAGGACCTGGCCGCCAAGCGCGCACTCTTTCGCGATCTCGAGGCGCTGCTGGGCGACGACGCCATCCTCGCCACCAACACCTCGTCGATCAGCGTCACGGCCATCGCCAACGGGCTGAAGCACCCCGGCCGCCTGGTGGGCATGCACTTCTTCAACCCCGTGCCGCTGATGAAGCTGGTGGAGGTGGTGTCGGGCCTGCAGACCCGCTGTGAAGTGGCCGACGCCATCTTTCAGCTGAGCCTGGCCTGGGGCAAGGTGCCGGTGCACGCGCGCAGCACACCGGGCTTCATCGTCAACCGCATCGCGCGGCCCTATTACGCCGAATGCCTGGCGCTGCTGCTGGAGCGTGCCGCCACGCCGCAGGTGCTGGACGCCTGCCTGCGCGCCGGCGGCTTCCGCATGGGGCCGTGCGAGCTGATGGACCTGATCGGCCACGACACCAACTTTGCGGTCACGCAGTCGGTGTACGACGCCAACTTTCAGGACAAGCGCTACATGCCCAGCCTGGTGCAGCGTGAGATGGTGGACGGCGGCCTGCTGGGCCGCAAGAGCGGGCGTGGTTTCTTCAGCTACCCCGCCGGTGTGCCGGCGCTGCCGGTGGCCCTGCATGACGCACCCGCCAACGCCAGTGAAGTGGTGGTGCACGGCGACAACACCATTGCCGAACATCTGGAACACGCCGCCACGCAGGCCCTGGCCAGCCAGGGCTGGGGCCCGGCACGGGTGTTGAACAGTGGCTGGACCGGCCTGGCCATCGACAACGCCCGGCTGATGCTCACCGACGGCCGCACCGCCAGCGAGATTGCCGTGGCCACCGGCCTGGCCAATGTGGCCGTGTTTGACCGCCCGCTGCTGATGAGCAAGGCCCACGGCGCGGCACTGGCCTATGCCGTGTCGTCCAACGCCGGCGAAACATGGCCGGGCAAGGCCGCCGCCTGGCTGGCCGCGCTGGGCTTTGCGCCGCTGCCCGTGGCCGACACACCGGGCCTGGTGGTGGCGCGCACCGTGGCCATGCTCATCAACGAAGCGGCCGATGCCGTGCAGCAAGGGGTGTGCAGCCCCGACGGCGCCGACGCCGCCATGAAGCTGGGTCTCAACTACCCCGCCGGCCCCTTTGAATGGCTGGGCCGCTGGAACGCCGCCGAGGTGGTGGCCGTGCTGCAAGCGCTGGATACGCACTACCGGGGCGAACGCTACCGCGTCAGCCCCTGGCTGCGACGCCAGGCCCTGGCACCAAGGATCATCTGATGCCACAAACACAAGCCTTCATCTGCGACGCGATCCGCACGCCCTTTGGCCGTTACGGCGGCGCGCTGTCGTCGATCCGGCCAGACGACCTGGGCGCGCTGCAGCTGAAAGCGCTGATGGCACGTTGCCCCGGCGTGGACTGGGCGGCCGTGACCGACGTGCTTTACGGCTGCGCCAACCAGGCTGGTGAAGACAACCGCAACGTGGCCCGCATGAGCCTGCTGCTGGCCGGCCTGCCGCAAGAACTGCCCGGCGCCACCATCAACCGCCTGTGTGGCAGCGGCATGGACGCCGTGGGCACTGCGGCACGCGCCATCAAGTCCGGCGAGGCGCGGCTGATGATCGCTGGCGGCGTGGAAAGCATGAGCCG
>CAZUKT010000802.1:0-1752 GCA_964620975.1 uncultured Rubrivivax sp.
CCTGCCGGCACGCTCTATGGTGGTAGCCAGGCGGCGGGCAACGGTGGCTTCGTAGGCGGCCTGGTGGCAGTGACCACGGCAGCGCCGCAGCCCGTGTTCTCGGCGTCGGTAGCGGCACGCGCCGGCACGCAGTCACAAGGCGGCCTGGCGGTCGATCTGAACGCGCCGCTCGGCGCGACCCTGGCCGTTCGCCTGCAGGCAGAAGGCACCCGCGAAGACAGCGAGACCGATCGGCTCACGCACCAGCGCTTGGCCGTGCAGCCCAGCCTCGCTTGGCGGCCCAGCCGTGACAGCGAGCTGGTCGTGCGCTGGCGCCTTACTGAGAGCAAGGGGCTCGACTACAGCGGCCTGCCGCGAAAGGGAACGATCGAGCCCGCCGGGTACGTTGTGCCGCGCTCGCGCAACCTTACCGCCGATGGCCTACCCGATAGCACCAGTGAGCTCGATGCCCTCAACCTCCAGTGGTCGCAGCGCCTGGATGCGGCCTGGACCCTGCAGATCGTGGCCGCCCGGATACGCGCCGCTTACGACCAGCGCGGCACCTTCGCGCTGGACTCGACGACCTTCAAATGGCCTGCGCTTTCTGCGGGGGATGGCCCGTTCTATGCCCTGTCTGGGGCGCGGCTATGGAATCGGCAGGTCTCGACCGTGTTCTCGCCCGGCATCACCGGCGAGCTGCAGGCCGCTGGCGCGATGCACACGCTGACCGCCGGCGTTGATATCGACCGCACACGCGACGACGCCTTCCTGGTCTTCTCGCCCAACTTTGGCCTACTGGGCCTGATCGACATCAGCAACCCCGTGTATCCGGCCTGGAGCGAACCGGTCGCACCCGCGACGCCCGACCAGAAGAACCGCTACCGCAGCACCGGTGCCTACGTGCAGAACCACGCCGACTTCGGCGGCTGGCAACTGCTGGGCAGCCTTCGGCGCACCGAGGTGAAGGTCAGCGACGTCAACCCGGCCTTTGGGGTTGCCAACGAAACGAAGAACGCGAAGACGCTGGGACGCGTCGGCGTGGTCGTCCAGATGGCGCCAGCGGTCTCGGCCTTTGCCGGCTGGGGGCAGGGCATGCGGGTGCCGACCTTCGCCGTGTTCACCAACCCTCCCAAGCCAGAGTTGTCGGAACAGACCGAACTGGGCTTGCGACTGTCGAACCTGAACGGGCTGAGCGGGACGCCCGCCTGGTTCGACCCCTCCCGGAAGAACGGGCTGCCGCCCGATCCGGTGAACCTCGGCCAGACCCTGCAGGTCGGGCGCGAGAAGTCGCGTGGACTCGACATTGATCTGCAGTGGCGCCTCGGCGCGTCGACTCGCCTGCTGGCCGCGCTGTCGCGCATGACCACCGAGGTCGTCGATACCGGGAAGGCCTTCGTCGACGTTCCCAGGACGTCGGTCCGTCTTGCCCTGCGCCACGATCTGGGCGCGGGCAGTGTGCTGCCCGGGCTGGGCCTCGGTCTGGGGCTCAAACACCACAGCCCGCTCAAGGGCGACGCGGCCAACACGTTCGAGACGCCTGCAGCGACAGCGTTCGACGCACAGGTGTCCTACCGGGTCGGATCGGTGCGTCTGGGTCTTGTGGTGGACAACCTGACCGATCGGAGGTACTGGGTACCGTCGCGTTACTTCGGCGGCGGGCAGGTCAGCTGCGTCCTCGAGCGAGTCGTCCTTCAACCAGACCAGATCCAGGTTCGTCTTGTCCCGGGCGGCGAGTTCGTCGTAGCCGAATGCGCGAAACCGCTCGGACTCGAC
>CAZUKT010000803.1:0-1742 GCA_964620975.1 uncultured Rubrivivax sp.
GGGCAGTGACCTGGTGCTGCTGTCGGAAGCGGACTTCCGCCGTTTCTTCCAGCTCGCCGACGACGAATACACCGACATCGCGCTGCGGGTGCGCAACCCCAAGGAAGTGGCCAAGGTGGCCGAAAAGGCCGGCACCACACTGCGCCAGCACCGTGTCATCACCCGCAGCGACGTGCTGCGCACCTACGAGGCCGTCTTCAGCTGGCGCGAAGGCATGCTGCTGGCGCTGTTGTCGGGTGCGCTGCTGGCCTTTGCCATTCTGGCGTTTGACAAGGCCAGCGGCTTGTCGGCCCAGGAAAGGCGCGACATCGGCATCCTCAAGGCCATTGGCTGGGACACCGCCGACATCCTGCGCATGAAGCTCTGGGAAGCGGCGCTGCTGTCCGCCACGGCCTTTGCCGCCGGCCTGCTGCTGGCCTATGTGCATGTGTTCGTGTTCTCGGCGCCACTCATCGAAGCCGTGCTCAAGGGCTGGTCCACGCTGTACCCGCGTTTTGAACTCACGCCCAGCGTGGATGGATTGCAGCTCGCCACGCTGGCGCTGATCAGCGTGCTGCCCTACCTGGCCGCCGTCACCGTGCCGGTGTGGCGCGCGGCCTCGGCCGACCCCGACGCGGCCATGCGCTGAAGCGGCGCCGTGAAGCCCCACCATGCTTGAACTCACCCAGGTCAGCAAGATCTTCCACGAGGGCCTGCCCACCGAGGTGGTGGCCGTGCGCGACGTGAGCCTGCAGCTGCCGCTGGGCCAGGTCACGGTGCTGGAAGGCCCCAGCGGCTCGGGCAAGACCACGCTGCTCACGCTCATCGGCTGCCTGGCGCGGCCGACACAAGGGCGTGTCGTGCTGCAGGGCCGGCCGCTGTCAGGCCTGCCCGAGCCGCACATGGCGCAGGTGCGGCGCCAGACCTTCGGTTTTGCCTTCCAGCGCTTCAACCTCATCCACGGGCTCACCGCCCTGCACAACGTCATGCTGCCGGCCTACCCGCTGGGCCTGCCCCATGCCGAGCTGGTGGCGCGTGCGCGCCAGGTGATGCAGGGCCTGGGCATCGCCCACCGCGAAGCCACCCGGGTGGAGCTGCTGTCGGGCGGCGAGATGCAGCGCACGGCGCTGGCGCGTGCGCTCATCAACGACCCGGCGGTGCTGATTGCCGACGAGCCCACGGCCAACCTGGACAGCCAGCTCACGGCGCAGTTTCTGGACATCGTGGCCCTGCTCAAGGCCCGTGGCAAGACGCTGATCCTGAGCAGCCACGACCCGCGCATCACACGCGCCGCCGTGGTGGACCGCCTGGTGGCCATGGCCGACGGCCGCATCGTGCACGACGCGCAGGCCCAGCCATGATGCTGCACCCGCCGGTGCTGGCCCTGCTGCTGACGGCCCTGCTGGGTGCCGCCGTGCTGGGCTGGGCAGCGCTGTTTGCCGTGCGCCTGCTGCGCCACTGGGACTTGTCCAGCGGCACACGCCACCAGCTGCAACTGGAACGCGGCACGCACCTGGTGGCGACACTGCTGACGCTGGTCATGCTGAGCCAGGGCGTGGCCTTGCTGTTGATGGTGTTCAACGCCGACCGCACGGCGCCGCTGCTGGTGGGTGCCATGTGCGCCTACGGCAGCTTCAACGCCAGCGTCTACGGCTTTGCGGCGCTGCTGGCCAAGATGACGCTCTTCTTTGCCGCCGTGGTGTGGCTGGCGCTGCACCAGGCCGACCTGCTGGCGCTCGACTACCCGCTCACGCGGCGCAAGT
>CAZUKT010000804.1:0-1740 GCA_964620975.1 uncultured Rubrivivax sp.
CCCGCGCTGCACGGTCGCGCTTCAGTACCGCCCGGAGGCCCCGCACAGCGCAGGCTCTCGCACACCGGTGGCCGGGGCACGCCGTGTGCACAATGCCGGCTTCGCATCGGGCTGGGTGACGTCACCAATGGCTAAGCTTTCACATTGGTTGAACCCGCTGGTGCTGCTGGCCTGCGTGCTGGGCACGGCGGCGCTGGCCCAGCCTGCTGCGTCTGCTGCGTCTGCGGCCTCTGCCGCTGCCGCCCTACCGCCGGCCGAGGCGTTTTTCCAGAACCCCGACGTGCTGGACGCGCAGCTGTCCCCCGCAGGCACCCATCTGGCCTTCACCACCGCAGCCGGCACCGACCGGGTGGCCCTGGTGGTGGTGGACCTGGCCCCGGGCGGCCGCGCCACCCGTGCTGCCCACTACACCGACGCCGATGTGGTGCGCTTCAACTGGGTCAACAACCAACGGCTGATCTTCAGCCTGGCCGACCTTGAATCGGGCAGCGGCGACGAACAGAACTTCATACCCGGCACCTACGCCGTTGACGCCGATGGCGAGAACCTGCGTGTGCTGATCGGCCCGCGGTTCGGCGAAATCAAGGAACTGCGGTCTGGCCGACGCATGGACCGCGAGGCCCTGCCCTGGTTCTACGTGGTGCTGCACATGCCGTCGCCACAACCCGGCGTCAACAACGAAGAGATCATCGTCGGCAGCATGGCTTTCGGCCTGGACGAAGCCCTGAGCCAGGTCACGCCGATGTGGTTGAACGTAAACACCGGGCGCACACGATCGATTGATTTGCAAGCGCCGGCGGGCAGCGTGGGCTGGCTGTTTGACAGCCGCGGTGAAGCCCGCGTGGCTGTGACTCAAAACAAAGGGCGCCAGGCCGTGCATTGGCGCGGCCCGGCACAGACGGCCTGGCAGTTGCTCAGCGAAAGTGAGCAACTGCGCGCGCCCTTTGCGCCCCACCATGTGGACGACGCCGGCAACCTGTATGTGTCGCATCAAAGTGGCCCCCTGGGCTACGCGGTGCTGTCGCGCTACGACTTTGAGCGCCGTGCGCCCGCCGCCCAGCCCTGGGTCTCGGCGCCGGGCTTTGACGTCAACGGCACGGTGCTGCGCGGGCGTGCCGGGGCCACCGTGGCCGGCGTGCGCATGGAAACCGACGCCGAAGTCACGGTCTGGTTTGACCCGCAGATGAAGGCCCTGCAGCAGATGGTGGACGAGCGGCTGCCCAACGGCATCAACCGCATCAGCTGCCAGCGCTGTGGTGACGCCGACATGGTGGTGCTGGTGAACCACTATTCAGACCACCACCCCGGCCAATACTGGCTCTACAGCGCCGTCGGCAAGAAGTGGCGCCTGGTGTTCCAGGCCATGGCGGGCATCAACCCGGTGCAGATGGCCAACGTCGACTTTGAACGCATCAAGGCGCGCGACGGCCGCGACCTGCCGCTGTGGCTGACGATGCCGGCCGGGCGCAAGCCCGGCAGTCCCGGCCCCGCCGTGGTGCTGGTGCACGGCGGGCCTTGGGTGCGCGGCGGCCACTGGCGGTGGAACGCCCTGGAGCAGTTCCTGGCCTCACGCGGCTACCTCGTCATCAGCCCCGAATTCCGCGGCAGCCTGGGCTATGGCAAGGCCCACTTCGAGGCCGGCTGGAAACAGTGGGGCCAGGCCATGCAAGACGACGTGGACGACGCCGTGCTGTGGGCGCCGGGCGGACAGACCCGGCCCTACAAGGCGCCGGAGTCCGT
>CAZUKT010000805.1:0-1737 GCA_964620975.1 uncultured Rubrivivax sp.
GCTCGTTCGCCGGGTCCAGAGGGAGGGTGGGGCGAAACGATCCGAGACTGCTAGGTCTTGGTAATGGTTTTGCCGGTGATGGCCGCTACGACCGCATCACCCATCTCGCGTGTGCCGACCTTGGCCGTACCCGATTGCGATTCGCTCCAGATGTCCGCCGTGCGCAAACCCGCCGACAGCACTGCCTTCACCGCCGACTCGATACGGTCGGCAGCGGCGGCTTGTTGGAGTGAGTAGCGCAGCATCATGGCAACGGACAAGATTGTAGCCAGCGGGTTTGCAACTCCCTTACCGGCGATGTCGGGCGCGCTGCCGTGGCTGGGCTCGTACAGGCCCTTGTTGTTTTTGTCCAGACTGGCGCTTGGCAGCATGCCGATGCTGCCCGTGAGCATGGCGGCTTCGTCGCTGAGGATGTCGCCGAACATGTTGCCGGTGACGAGCACGTCAAAGGCCTTGGGCGCCTTGACGAGCTGCATGGCCGCGTTGTCCACGTACATGTGCTGCAGTTCCACGTCGGGGTACTGGGCGTGCACTTCAGTGACCACGTCTTTCCAGAACTGAAAGGTCTCCAGCACGTTGGCCTTGTCCACGCTCGTGACCTTCTTGCCGCGTTGGCGCGCGGCCTGAAACGCCACATGGGCAATGCGCTCGATCTCGGGCCGGCTGTAGCGCATGGTGTCGAAGGCTTCTTCGGCACCGGGAAAGTGGCCGTCGGTGGCAATGCGGCGGCCGCGCGGCTGGCCAAAGTAGATGTCGCCCGTCAGTTCGCGCACGATCAGGATGTCCAGCCCGGCCACCAGTTCGGGTTTCAGGCTCGACGCGTGCGTGAGCTGCTCGTAACACAACGCCGGGCGCAGGTTGGCCAACAGCCCCAGGTGCTTGCGCAGGCCCAGGATGGCCTGCTCAGGGCGCAGCGCACGTTCGAGCTTGTCGTACTTCCAGTCGCCCACGGCGCCAAAGAGGATGGCGTCGGCGTCCTTGGCCAACTGCAGCGTGGCGTCGGGCAGCGGGTGGCCGTGGGCTTCATACGCCGCGCCGCCCACAAGCGCGGTTTCAGTTTCGAACTTCAGGTCCAGCACGTTCAGCACGCGCACGGCCTGTTCAACAATTTCGGTGCCGATGCCGTCGCCCGGCAGGATCGCGATCTTCATGAGCATTTGTCCTTTTCAGTTTCAGCCGAGTTGGGTCTGGTCCAGCCAGGGCAAGCGCGCCAGGCGCTCGGCCTCAAAGGCGCGGATCTTGTCGGCATGCCGCAGCGTGAGGCCAATGTCGTCAAAGCCGTTTGTCAGGCAGTACTTGCGGAAGGCCTGCACCTCAAAAGGCAGCTCCACGCCGTCGGGATTGACCACCACCTGGCGCAGCAAGTCCACCGTGAGGCTGTAGCCCGGAAAGGCCAGCACCTCGTCAAACAACTGCGCCATTTGTGATTCGGGCAGTTGAATGGGCAGCAGGCCATTCTTGAAGCAGTTGTTGAAAAAGATGTCGGCAAAGCTCGGTGCGATGACGGCACGGAATCCGTACTGGTCCAGCGCCCAGGGCGCGTGTTCGCGGCTGGAACCGCAGCCGAAGTTGCTGCGTGCAATCAGCACCGACGCGCCCTTGTAGCGCGGCAGGTTGAGCACGAAGTCGGGGTTGGGTTTGCGCGAGGCCGGGTCCTGCCCCGGCTCGCCCGGGTCCAGGTAACGCCAGGCGTCAAACAGGTTGGGCCCGAAGCCGCTGCGCGCGATGGACTTGAGG
>CAZUKT010000806.1:0-1731 GCA_964620975.1 uncultured Rubrivivax sp.
GAACACGTCAAGGCCAGCACCACCATGGAAACCCTGGCCAAGATGAAGCCGGCCTTCAAGAAGGACGGCAGCGTCACAGCCGGCAACGCATCGGGCATCAACGACGGCGCCGCCTTCTTTGTGCTGGCCGACGCCGCCGTGGCCGCTGCCGCCGGCCACAAACCCATGGCCCGCCTGGCCAGCTACGCCGTGGCCGGTGTGCCCAATGACGTGATGGGCGAAGGCCCCATCCCCGCCACCAAGCTGGCGCTGAAGAAGGCCGGCCTGACGCTGTCGCAGATGGACGTGATCGAAAGCAACGAGGCCTTTGCGGCGCAAGCCATTGCGGTGGCACGTGGGCTGGAATACGACATGTCCAAGGTCAACCCCAACGGCGGCGCCATCGCCCTGGGCCACCCCATTGGCTGCTCGGGCGCCTTCCTGGCCACCAAGGCGGTGTATGAACTGCACCGCACCGGTGGCAAGTACGCGCTGGTGACCATGTGCATTGGCGGCGGGCAAGGCATCGCGGCCATCTTCGAGCGGCTCTAAAGCCTGCCCGGGGCCGGCCCACGCGGCTGGTCTGCACGGCCCTTGCGGCGGCGCGCTGGAAACAGCGCGCCGCCGCAGTTTTTTGTGGCAGGCGGTGGCCACCTGCCCCGTGGCCCGACCCGGCCCCATGCGCTTGGGCTGTTTGATGCTGCAGTTCGTCGGCGCGTGCTCGCGTTGGCGGCACGGGCTGCGGCACAGTCCCTGGCAACAACACCCAACCGCGAGAGGATTCCCCATGCCAGCAGCACCGGCCCGATGGCTGTTCATGCTTGCCACCGCCTGCCTGTGCGGCGTCTTGATGTCCGCACCGGCGCGCGCCGAAGACGGCCGCCAGGGCCGCCTGGTGGATGTGGCCTGGCTGCAAAAGCACCTGGCCGATGCGGTGCTGCTGGACGCGTCCATGACGCCGCAGCACCGTGCCGGGCACATTCCCGGCGCGGTCAGTGCCGACCTGTACCGCTACGGCGTGCAGGAACCCACCCGCAGTGCCATGCAGCAGCGCATGCAGTCCTGGGGCGTGAGCCCGGGCCGCAAGATCGTGGTTTATGACCAGGGTGCCGACATGATGGCGACGCGCCTGTTCTACGACCTGTACTACCACGGCGTGCCGGCCAGCGACCTGTACATCCTGGACGGTGGCCTGGCCCGCTGGCGTGCGCAGGGCGGGGCGGTCACCCAGGCGCCGACGCCGGCGGTGCCCCCAGGCACCTGGCGCATCACCGCCGTGCGCGACGAAGTGCGTGTGCGTTTGCCCGAGTTCTTCGCCGCCACCGGCGACCGCGCCCAGCACGCCGTGGTGGAGGCGCTGGAGCCGCCCTACCACTACGGTGCGCAGAAGTTCTTTGACCGCGCCGGCCACGTGCCCAACGCCGTGCTCATGCCCAGCAGCGAGTTCTTCAACGCCGACAAGACCTTCAAGTCGCCTGAAGAGATCCGCCGCCTGGCGGCCTACCTGGGCGTGCGGCCCGAGCAGGTGGTGCACAGCCATTGCGGCGGCGGCGTGGCCGCCAGCGTGCCCTGGTTTGCGCTGCAGTTCATGGCGGGTTACCCGCAGGTCAAGATCTACCTGGAGTCGCAACGCGAGTGGTTGCAAGACGACCGCGGCCTGCCCTTCTGGACTTACAGTGCCCAGCACCTGCTGCGCCCAAGCAGTTGGCTGGACGGCTGGAACGCACCCATGCTGCGGGCCTTTGGCGTGGT
>CAZUKT010000807.1:0-1727 GCA_964620975.1 uncultured Rubrivivax sp.
CCACGGAACGCCTGCGCTGGGTGCGCGCCAGCAGCGGTGACCTGACGCACCAGGTGCCGGTGGACGATGTGCTGTTCTTCCGCGCCGATGACAAGTACACCTGCGTGCAGACAGCCAGCGCCGAGCACCTGATACGCACGCCGCTAGCCGAACTGGCCGCGCAGCTGGACCCCGCCGTGTTTGTGCAGGTGCACCGCTCCACCCTCATCAACCTGGCCCACCTGGCCGGCACGCGGCGTGACGAGGCAAGCCGGCTGTACCTGCGGGTGAAGGGCCACGCACATGAACTGCCGGTGAGCCGTGCCTACGTGCACCTGTTCAAGGCGATGTAGACGCAGCCGGGCGGTGCGTCAGTGCAGCGCCGCCGCCGTGGGGTGTCAGCGCAGCGCAGCCGCCGTGGTGTGTCAGCGCAGCGCCGCCGCTGCGCGCAGCTTGTCCTTCTTGCTCATGCGCTTGCCCTTGATGCCACCCGTGCTGTCGGCCGGCAGCGGCGCCGGCAGGCCGGCCGCCGGCTCGTAGCCGGGCACCACCTCACGCGGCACACGCTGCTGCTGGCGCTTTTCAATCAAACGAAAGTGGGCCTCGCTGCCCGGTGCGTCGGCCAGCACCAGGCTCACGGCCACACCCGTGGCACCGGCGCGGCCGGTGCGGCCAATGCGGTGCGTGTGGTCCACGGCCGAGCGGGGCAGGTCGTGGTTGACCACCGCGTCCAGCCCCGGCACATGCAGCCCGCGCGCGGCCAGGTCGGTGGCCACCAGCACTTGCAGGTGGCCGGCCTTGAGATCGGCCAGCACCTCGGCGCGGCGGCCAGTGCTCTGCTGTCCGTGCAACGCGGCCGCAGCCACACCCGACTGGCGCAGCTTGTCGGCCACGTGTTCGCTGGCGTGCTGTGTGGCCACAAACACCAGCACCTTGCGCCAGCCCAAGCTGGCCAGCAGGTGGCGCAGCAGCGGGGTGCGCAGCGCGGTGTCCACCACCAGAGCGCGTTGACGGATGCCGGCAGATGGGTGGACGGTGTCGGTGTCGAGGTTGGCAACGTCTTCGGCAGAGTGCGCGGCAGGGTCTGCGGCCAGCTCGGCATCGGCGCCGGCGCCACCGGTCCCATCACCTGTCGAATCACCTGCCGCATCACCCGCAGCATCACCTGCCGCATCACCCGCCACAGCCGCGCCCACCGTCTGGGGCTCGGCGGCCACGGTCACCGCCAGCGCCTGCGTCTGCACGCCAGCCGCCAGCCGCACCACCGCGTCGGGCAGCGTGGCGCTGAAGAGCAGCGTCTGGCGCGGGCGCGGCAGCAGTGCCAGCACGCGCCGGGTTTCTTCGGCAAAGCCGGCATCCAGCAGGCGGTCGGCCTCGTCCAGCACCACCACGGCCAGGTCGGCCAGGCGCAGCGCGTTCTGGCGCGTCAGGTCCAGCAAACGGCCGGGCGTGGCCACCACCAGGTGGGCCCCACCACGCAAGGCCATCATCTGCGGGTTGATGGACAGGCCACCCACCACCACCACCGTCTTGAGCTGTGGCGCCAGCGCTTGCGCGGCGGCGGCAGTTTGTGCGGCCAGCTCCCGGGTGGGCGAAAGCACCAGCGCAAACAGGCGCCGCGGGCGCTGCTGCGCCACATCGGGCACGCACAGCAAGCGCTGCAACAGCGGCAGCAAAAAGGCCGCTGTCTTGCCCGCGCCGGTGGGCGCCTGCACACACACGTCGCGCCCTTGCAGCACCGCCGGCAC
>CAZUKT010000808.1:0-1720 GCA_964620975.1 uncultured Rubrivivax sp.
GTTTCCCAGGACTTAGCCGGTGGCACCCCAGCCTGCCATGGTGGGGATGGCATTGGTACAACACAGGCCGACCATGCCCTGGCGCGCCGCGTGCCCTGCGTAGGCGTGCGCTCGGCCCCAATGGGTCGTCTTGAAGGCCAGACAAACACCCACGCCGAATTTGCCGGCACGTCGTACCGCGTCGTCCATGGCGTGGCGAGCCACCATGCGACCCGGTCCGTTATCACCATCGAGCAGGCTGGTGGCACCAAATTCACGTTTGAATTGGAGGTGGGGTTGTGCGGTAACCCGGCCATCCTTGAGGGCAGCCAGCAAGCCCGGCAACATGCGCACGCCGTGCGATGGCACCCCTTGCAGGTCGGCCTCTGCCATCGCCTGCGCTTCCAGTTGCGCCATATCGGCCGCCATGCCGGCATCCACCAGCGCCCTGGTGACGATCTGGCAGAGCGCGGGAAACGCGATTCGAAGATTTTCACTCATACACACTCCATCAGGCGCTCTGTACTACGGATGCCCGCCGCGCGAGCCAGATCCCCGATGTGCAATGCGCCACGCACATCATGCGGAAGGCGTGGCGCCTAATTTTTCGCTCTTCCAGTACACATCGTCACCCGCGCTGCCATCGATGCGGTGGCGATTGAGCACGCGCGCCAGTACAAACATCAAATCGGATAAGCGGTTGAGGTACTGGCGCGGCGTATCCTTGAGCGCCTCTTCATTGCCCAGGGCTACCACGGCCCGCTCTGCACGGCGCGCCACGGTGCGACAGACGTGGGCTTGTGCAGCGGCACGCGTGCCCGCAGGCAGGATGAATTCCTGCAAGCGCGGCAACTGGGCGTTGTGGGTTTCCAGGGCAGCATCCAGCTGCAGCACCGCCTCGGCCTTGAGCAGCTCGTAACCGGGAATTGACAATTCCCCGCCCAGATTGAAGAGCTGGTGCTGGATCTCTACCAGCAGACTGTGCACCGCGTCGGGCATCGCCTCGCACAACAAGACACCGATGTGCGAGTTGAGTTCATCCACATCGCCCATGGCATGTACGCGCAGGCTGTTTTTCGAGACTCGGGAATTGTCTCCCAGGCCGGTGGTGCCATTGTCCCCGGTGCGGGTGGCGATTTGTGTCAGGCGTTGTCCCATGCGGATGCTCCGAAGAGGGTGCTATCGTAAACTGCCGCCATGAATGCCCCTACATCGCCCTCGCACCTGCTCCCTTGTGTGAATCAGATCGCCATGCCTGATGCGCTGCTCGCAGCGCTGCAAACGCACTTTGGCGACCGTTGCTCCACGGCGATGGCCGTACGGGAACAGCATGGCCGGGACGAGTCGTCGTTCGATGTACCGCCACCGGGCGCCGTGGTGTTTGCGCAATGCACGGAGGATGTTGCCACGGTGGTTCGGCTTGCCAGCCAATACGATTGCCCGGTGATCCCGTTTGGGGTGGGGACTTCGCTGGAGGGCCATTTGCTGGCCGTGCACGGTGGCATCAGTCTGGATGTGAGCCGGATGAACCAGGTGCTGGCGGTTGATGCAGAAGACCTCACCGTGACGGTGCAGCCCGGTGTCACGCGCAAACAGCTCAATGAGGCGGTGAAGTCGACCGGCCTGTTTTTTCCGATTGATCCGGGGGCCGATGCCACTCTTGGCGGCATGGCGGCCACCCGCGCCAGCGGGACCAATGCGGTGCGCTACGGCCCCATGCGCGAGAACGTGCTGGCGCTGG
>CAZUKT010000809.1:0-1719 GCA_964620975.1 uncultured Rubrivivax sp.
TGCCCAGGATGAAGGCCTGCGCCAGGCCGTCGGGGCTGGGCTGCACGCAGTAGCTGATGTGCATGCCCCAGCGGCTGCCGTCGCCCAGCAGCGACTCGAAACGGGGCGTGTCCTGTGGTGTGCTGATAAGCAGCACCTCGCGTATGCCGGCCAGCATCAACGTGCTCAGCGGGTAGTACACCATGGGTTTGTCGTACACCGGCAGCAGTTGTTTGCTGATGGCCAGCGTGGCCGGGTGCAGCCGGGTGCCGGAGCCGCCGGCCAGGATGATGCCTTTGCGTTGCATGGGGGTGTCCTTGTGAGCTCGTGTTAAACGTTATGTGCCCAGCGCCTCGGCAAGCATGCGTTGCACACCCGCCTGCCAGGGCGGCAGTTGCAGCCCAAACGCCTGCTGCAGCTTGCGCGTGGACAGGCGTGAATTGAGCGGGCGCTGCGCCGGGGTGGGGTAGTCGCGCGTGGCGATGGGTTCTACGGCGTCTGCCAGCACCTTGACGGCCTGCCCGTGTGCACGCGCCCATTCGATGACCAGCCTTGCGTAGCCGTACCAGGTGGTCTGGCCACCAGGCACGCAGTGGTAAGTGCCGGCCAGCGCGGGCTCGGCGGCGAGGCGGCGCACGGCGTGGGCGGTGACATCGGCCAGCAAGTCGGCCCCGGTGGGTACGCCAACTTGGTCGTTGATGACCTTGATTGCGTCGCGCTCGGCCGCCAGCCGCAACATGGTGCGTGCAAAGTTGCCACCACGCGCCGCGTAGACCCAGCTGGTGCGAAAGATCAGGTGCCTGCAGCCGCTTTCACGGATGAGGTCTTCGCCTTCAAGCTTGCTGCGGCCGTAGGCGTTGATCGGGCCGGTGGTGGCGGTTTCGTCGCGTGGTGTGTTGCCGCTGCCGTCAAACACGTAGTCAGTGCTGAAGTGCACCAGTGGCACGCCCATGGCGGCCGCTTCACGGGCCAGCACACCGGGCGCGGTGGCGTTGACGGTGCGTGCGAGGTCGGGCTCGCTTTCGGCCTTGTCCACCGCCGTGTGTGCGGCGGCGTTGACGATCAACTGTGGCCTGACCTGCTGCACCAGCGCAGCCAGCGATTCGGGCCGCAGAAAGTCAGCCTGCATCACACCGCCGGTGCGCCGGCCGCAAGCCAGCACCTCGCCCAGCGGTGCCAGCGCACGCTGCAGTTCCCAGCCCACCTGGCCGTCGGGCCCCAGCAGCAGGATCTTCATGCGCCGTATTGCCGGGCCACCCAGTCGCGGTAGCCGCCGCTCTGCACGTTGGCCACCCAGTCGGCATGGGCCAGATACCACGCCACCGTCTTGCGGATGCCGGTGGCGAAGGTCCCGGCGGGGCGCCAGCCCAGTTCCCGCTCGAACTTGCGCGCGTCAATGGCATAACGCCGGTCATGACCGGGGCGGTCGGTGACGTGGGTGATGAGCCGCGTGTAGGGGCCTTCGGCACTGGGCCGCAGTTCGTCCAGCAAGGCACACACGGTGTGCACGATCTCCTTGTTGGTCTTTTCGTTCCAGCCGCCGATGTTGTAGGTCTGCCCCACACGGCCGTTGGCCAGCACGGCGCGGATGGCACTGCAATGGTCGGCCACGTAGAGCCAGTCGCGCACCTGTTGGCCGTCGCCATAAATGGGCAGCGGTTTGCCGGCCAGGGCGTTGACGATCATCAGCGGGATCAGCTTTTCGGGAAACTGGAAGGGCCCGTAGTTGTTGCTGCAATT
>CAZUKT010000810.1:0-1718 GCA_964620975.1 uncultured Rubrivivax sp.
GCGGTTTGACACGAACAGCAGCTTGTCGTTGGCCGGCTCGGCGGCCAGCGCCGGCCCGGCCGCGCCCAGCATGGCACCCAAGGCGGCGCCAAGCAGGCTGACGAAAGACAGGGGCTTCATGCGGACTCCACCGTGTGGGGTGCAGGGGTGTGCACCGCGCGTGTCAGCGGAAGTGGCCGAAGCGCCCTTGGCCGATCTGGCGCCCGCTGCTGTCGTACACCGTGACGAGATAGCTGCCCACCAGCGGTGGCACAAACTTGGTCGCGAAGCTGCCCTTGCCGTTGACCTGGGTCACCATGTCGATGGGGGTCATGCCTTCGTGCGCAAAGCGCACGGTGACGTTGCTGTACGCCACCAGGGCGGCGCCCTTGACCTGCACCGTGCCGTCGGGGCCCGCCGCAGAAGGCACCGACACGTAGGGCTCGACGGCGCATGCCGCGCTACCCAGTGCCAAGCCGATGAACAAGGCACAAACGGACCGAAGCGGGAACCTCATGATCGTTCTCCTATTCAGGGCGCCTCTTGCCTCAAAGCCGCTGGCGGCGACGCAAGAGAAGGCCAGGAACGGAGATCGGGAACTTCTGGAATCCCTGTCCAAACTCGCTTGCGGCACCACGCTTCAAGAAGCGCTTACCACAATATTGATAACCTGTGAACTGTAGGGAATATGCGCCGCTGGGGGCCGAACTGCAAGGCCGCGACCCCCCTCAAGCACGGGGGTTCGTCAGGCCCAAGTGCCAGCGGCAGCCAAAGGCCGCCGGCCGATGTCAGGCAGAAACCGGAGCAGACGCTCGCGCAGTTTTGCCGCAGGTATGCGTAACGCAGCAATGGCGCCACCGGTCGCCGTCCGGCCTGCCATCCTGAAGCCTTCGGTGCAGTGATGAACGGGCTCGCAAGTCCAGTGCGCCGACGCTTCGAGCCGGGTTCTGTAGCTTGCACGCCCCCACGCGACCGATGAGGATCGAGAACATGGCTCGACGATTGGCGATCGTCGGCGGCGACGCCGCTGGGATGCATACACACGCTGGTGCGGGGTCATGCGCTCCCGTCGTTTGACTCGCGCCCGGGCCCGCCCCCTCGGTCCCTGCCGAGGCCTCCAACGCTCGACGTCGCCGGCAGCGCCGGGCCGGGCCGGGGCCGGGCCGTGCGACTTTCACACTTTGAGTGCCGACTTGTTTGATATTATTGATTCAGTTTAATCATTTATATCGATTCTAATGAGCTCTCTGGCATCTTCTTCGCGCCGCCCCCGTCCCCTGGGCGCCTCTTTCGAGTTGGACCGGTGGGCCCTCATCGGCCTCGTCGCGGCCACCCTGTGCGTGCTGGCGGCGCTGGGCATGGCGGCCACAGGCGCCTCGTGGTTCGACACTGACGAGGCTGCGGCCGAGCGGCTGGCGCCTCCGCAGTGGGTGACCACCGAAACGGTGCGCGCCACCACCTCCACCGGGCAGGGCGTGAAGGCCAAGGTGGCCATCGACCTCCGCGACGCGCAGACGCGCGAGTGGTTCAACAGCCGCCGCCGCCAAGTGGCGCTTCTGATGGAGATCAGCGTGTCCGAGCACGACGGCGCGGGCCTCACGGGCTCACAGCGCGTGCGCGGCCTGGCCAAGGCCATGCAAGAGCGGCTGGACGAGGTGCTGGCCGCGGCCCAGTTGCCGCCGGTGCAGGGCCTGGTCATCCAGGACCTGGTCATCAGCGCGCCTTGAAGCGCACCGGGG
>CAZUKT010000811.1:0-1437 GCA_964620975.1 uncultured Rubrivivax sp.
CGAGGTCCACAACATCCAAAGAGCCGTTGGCACCGTTGACAACAAACAGGCGCTTGGACTTGCTGTCAAAAGCCGTGATTTCCGATGCACCCAAAAGAGCGCTACCAAAGCCGCCAATTTTGGAAAGGGTGAGTGACACCGGTGTGGCTTCAGCTACTGGCGCAGCGACAATTTCAGTGGATGATCCACCGCAACCCGTCACAAGTGCCGACGCCAAAAGAGCAGTCAACAGACAGGTGCGGCCAGGAAAAGAGGTGATGTTCTTGGTTTTCACGGGTACCCTTTACAAAAGGATTCCTAGCTTATAACCGGTGTATGAAGAATTTGTGACAACTTCCCCGGTCTGCCCGACCGGTCAACGCATCTCGAACGCCTCCTGGTGGAAGCGGGGCCGGGCGCCAAGCGCGCGCAGCCCCTCGCGCAGCGAGTTCGCCATTCCGCCGGGACCGCAGAACCAGATTTCCGTCTTTCGGGTCCCCTGCAGCGCCGCTGCCGTCAAAGTATTCCCTTGGCGCGCGCCGTGGATATGTAGTTGCACGCCGGGCAGCGTGGCGCACAGCGCCTGCAGGCGCGGCACAAAGGCATCGCCGTCCTGGTCGCGGGTGCAGTAGTGCAGTTCAGCCGCAGGTGTCTGTTCAGATTGCGCTTGCAGCGATTCGAGCCACGCCAGAAACGGCGTCACCCCAATGCCACCGGCAATCCAGATTTGATGCGCCTTGCGGTTGCGGCGGTTCAGGTTGAAGCGGCCATAGGGGCCTTCCACACGCACGGTCTGCCCGGGGCGCAGGCGCTGGGACAGCACGCCGGTGTAGTCGCCCAGCGCCTTGATCTGGAAAGTGACCGTGTTGTCACCGTGGTTGGCGCTGGCAATGGTGAAGGGGTGGGCGCCCTCGCGGTCCTCAAAGGTCACGAATGCAAACTGACCCGCCTGGTGGCCGCGCCAGCCGCGTTCCAGTTGGCAGCGCACGGTGGTGATGTCCGTGGACGGGTGTTCGATTGCAACAATCCGCCCCACCGCCTCGCGGCTTCGGCCAATGCTGCCGAGCAGCGAACGGATGGCACCGTACACACCGGCCGCCAGCAACACCGCCAGCAGCGCACCGGCCGGTTGCAGCCAGTAGCTCAGCGGTGCGAGCAGGGCGGCGTGGAAGGCCAGCATCAGGTAGATCACGGGCATGGCCTTGTGCAGGATGCGCCAGGTGCGATACGGAAACTTCTTCCATAGCGTGAGCGCCAGCATGGCCAGCACGGCATAAATGGCCCACTCGCCCATGTCACCTGCCAGGTCACGAAGAACTTCCAGGAAGCCAGTGAATGTTTCCTTGGGCACGCGGCCCTCGCGGCCGATCAGGGGCTTGAGAATGTCGCTGGACATTTCGATCAGCCAGTGCAGCGCTGCAAAGCACACGGCCAGGATGCCGGCCCACTTGTGCGTGC
>CAZUKT010000811.1:1469-1712 GCA_964620975.1 uncultured Rubrivivax sp.
GGCGCTCGTTGCAGTTGGCAGCCGAGCGCTGGCGACTGTCCGTACCGCCTTGTAATTGTTGGCGGGCACTGCGCTCAAGAATGGCACCGGTCTGCGGATCCACATCCAGCCGCCTCCGTGCCCCCTGGCGGTCGGTGGCGCGCACCTCATAGGTTCCATGTTCGCGCTCGATCTTTTCGATGTTGCGGTAGCCGGCTGCCTCCAGCTTGGCGTAGATCTGCGGGATGGGCAGCCAGGTCTGTT
>CAZUKT010000812.1:0-1711 GCA_964620975.1 uncultured Rubrivivax sp.
CACGCCGACGTGCTGATCGGCAGCGTGGCCTCGACCGAACGCTGGTGGAAACCGCTGCGCGATGTGATCGCCGATTACGGTTACGCGGTGAGACCGGACGATTGCTACCTTGCCTTGCGCGGCTTGCGCACGCTGGGTGTGCGCCTGAAGGCGCATTAAGCGCGCGCCATGCGCGTGGCGACCTGGCTGCAGGGGCACAAGGACATTGCGCGGGTGCTCTATCCGGCGCTGCAGTCCGATCCGGGCCACGCCATCTGGAAGCGCGATTTCACCGGCGCGTCCGGAATGTTCGGCATCGATCTGCTCGCCCGCTCGCCGGCTGCGCTGGCCGTGTTCACCGACAGCCTCGAACTGTTCGGCATCGGCGCCAGCTGGGGCGGTTTCGAGAGCCTGGTGGTGCCGGCCGCTTACCGACGCACTGCCAGCAAGCCGGCCTTCGAAGGCATCCCGGTGCGCCTGCACATCGGGCTGGAGGATGCGGACGACATCATCCAGGACCTGGATCAGGCGCTGGAGAAAATGCGCAAGGCGGGTTGATTCGCGTCACAGGTCGCGCCAGGCGGTGAACGCGGGTGCGCCGAGGCACCTGCTTCGCATCGGGCCTTTACGGCACCTTCTTCAGTATCGCTTCGAATTGCGCAGCTTTCACGGCATCGATGCTGCCGCGTTCCAGCGCCAGTGCAATGCTGCGCCGGGTCAGTTCGCAGTACAGGTGCGCGGTGTCGTCACTGATTGCGCGGAGGGCTTCGACGTGGCGCTGCACCGTGCCGACATCACCGCGTGAAACCGGGCCGGGCATGCCCTGTGCAATGCCCTGCGTCTCGATCGAGGCGACGATGCCTTTCAGGAGCGGCAGCAGGGCGCGTGCCGTGGATTCTTCGCCCACGCCGAACGATGCAAAGATCGTTGCGGCCGCGCGCAGCATCACGTTGATGTGCTGCGAGGCGTAGCCGGCGGCTGCGTGGTAGCGGGCGCGGCATCCGGGCGGCAGGTCGATGTGATTGCAATGCAGTTTCTTGGCGAGTTCTTCCAGCGTGCGCCGCAGCGGCTGAGCCGCCTCGATGGAGATGGTGCAGCCGGGTAGCGTGGCGGCCGCCGAATCGGGATCGGTGAACGCCTGCATGGGGTGAAAGCCGCCGATGTGCGCGCCGGCATCGGCGGCTGCCTGCAACGCCGACAGTTCGGTCGCGCCGCTGCAATGAACGACTGATATGGCGTCGTGCCATGGCACACTGCGCGCCACGTCGGCGATGGCGTCGTCGGGGACGGTCATGAAGACGAGCCGGCAATGCGCCGCCAGTTCCTGCGCGGACAGTTGCCGGCAGCCCGGCATGCGCTGCGCGAAACGTGCCGCGGAGGATGCGCTGCGACTGGCTACTGCCGCCACGGGCACACCGTGACGGATCATTGCCAGGGCAAGGCCCGTGGCGAGGCGTCCGGCGCCAATGAAACCTATTCGCAGATCGTGCCGCCTATCGTTCTGGTGGGCGGCGTCGGGTTGCTGGCAAGGCGAAGAAGAATGTGAGGGTAGTCGTGTGGTAATGATGTAAACATGATTGTTTATGCCAGAGGATATTCTATGACGACATGGCGCATGGCATTCAGAGCTGGAAGTGGTGGTTATGATCTGTGGCGGCTTTGTCGAGAGCATGGCGTTGCAGCGATTTCATATGAACCTCTTAATCCCTATGATTTGTCAAAGTATTCGTAT
>CAZUKT010000813.1:0-1709 GCA_964620975.1 uncultured Rubrivivax sp.
GATGGTGACCTTCACGCTCAAGAACGCGGGCTTCAATGTTGTCGAGGCTGTCGACGGGCAGGACGCCTATGAAAAGGCCGCCGGCCGAGACTTCAACCTGGTGCTGACCGACCAGAACATGCCCCGCATGGACGGCATCAGCCTGACCAAGAAGCTGCGCGAGAACCCCAAGTTCAAGACCACGCCGATCCTGATCCTGACCACCGAAAGCAGCGACCAGATGAAGCAGG
The DNA here is from genome assembly GCA_964620975.1 of uncultured Rubrivivax sp. Taxonomy (GTDB): domain Bacteria; phylum Pseudomonadota; class Gammaproteobacteria; order Burkholderiales; family Burkholderiaceae_C; genus Rubrivivax. The sequence goes on from CAZUKT010000813.1 coordinate 231, forward strand.
CCGGCCGCGCCGCCGGCGCCACGGGCTGGCTCGTCAAGCCCTTTGACCCGGCCAAGCTGGTTGAGGTCATCGGCAAGGTGATCCGCTAGGCAAGCCCGGCCCGCAAGACACGCCCCACATCCGCAGGAGAACCCACCATGGGTGAAGTCACCAACGAAGGCACGCACCTGTCCGCAGGCATCGACCTCAGCCAGTTCTACCAAGTCTTCTTTGAGGAGGCTGGAGAGAACCTTGAAACCATGGAGCAGATGCTGCTCAACCTGGACGTGGACAACGCAGACGACGAAGAGCTCAACGCCATCTTCAGGTGCGCGCACTCGGTCAAGGGCGGGGCTGCCACTTTCGGCTTTTCAGACGTGGCCGAGTTGACACACCAGATGGAGACGCTGCTGGACAAGCTGCGCCGCCGTGAACTGGCGCCCACCACGGCCATGGTGGACGTGTTGCTGGCGTCGGGCGACGCGCTGAAGGCGCAGCTGGGCCGCCACCAAGGCAGCGGTGCCGATGCGGTGGACACCGCCGACTTGCTGTTTTCCATCCGTGCGCTGGTAGAAGGCGGCGCGCCGCCGGTGCCTGTGGCAAGGCCTGCAGCGCCGGCCGCCGCGCCAGTGGCGGCCCCTGCAGCAGCGGTGGCTGCGCCCGCCGTGGCCGCTGCCCCGGCCAAGGCCGGCCCGCGCACGCTGGAACTCACCGTCGGGCCCCTGCCAGATCCGTCGCAGGCCGACAACCTGGTGGACTTGTTCAAGGAAATCACCGACCTGGGCACCATCGAGCCGCTGGACGGCGGCCAGCCCGCAGACGGCATGCGCCGTTTCAAGGTCACCACCGTTTCCAGCGACGCCGACTTGCTGGACCTCTTCAGTTTCCACGTCTCGCGTGAACAGGTCACCCTGGCGCCGCTGAGCGCCGGCTACGGCTTCCACAAGGGCGCGCCCGGCGCACCGCCCGAAGAGGCTGCGCCCGCAGCCGAGTTGGGTTATGGCTTCTTTGACGACGCACCCGGCGCCCCTGGAAGCCACGCGGCCGAACCCGCCGCAGCCGCAGCCACCAGCAGCGCGCCAGCCGGCGAAACCCGCGCCGCCGCCAAGCCGGCCGCTGCACGGCAGGAAAAGGCCGCCGTGGCCGCCGAGTCGAGCACGCTGCGGGTGTCGGTGGACAAGGTGGACCAGCTCATCAACCTGGTGGGCGAACTGGTCATCACGCAGGCCATGCTGGCGCAAAACAGCAAGGGCGTGGACGCCGCCGTGAACCAGCAAATGGCCAGTGGCCTGGCCGACTTGGAACGCAACACCCGCGACCTGCAAGAAGCGGTGATGTCGATCCGCATGATCCCCATGAGCGTGGTCTTCAACCGCTTCCCGCGCATGATGCGTGACCTGGCCGGCAAGTTGGGCAAGAAGGTGGAACTGGTGCAGGTGGGCGAAGCCACCGAGCTGGACAAGGGCCTGGTGGAAAAGATCACCGACCCGTTGACGCACC
>CAZUKT010000814.1:0-1701 GCA_964620975.1 uncultured Rubrivivax sp.
GGTCTCAACCCAGGGCCTTGTCGTCAGCCCGGCCTGCACAGCCAGTTGATCGGATGCCAGCAGCAGGCCGCCAGAGTCTGGGTCTTCCTCGGGAATCCATAGTGGCAGACCGGTCCACGGCGCAACGTCAGCGTGCAGCAGGCGTGCGTCGTCACACCACACCAACTGAGCATGGCCACCGCCAGCGGCCTGCTGACAGGCCTGCAGCATGGCGTCCATGGTGCCCACTGGACCCACGCCGTGGAACACGCCCGGCTTGCGCTTCAATGCCAGTTGCACACACCAGGCCGCCAGATCGCGCGCATCGATGAACTGAACGGGGCGCTCAGGTCGCCCCGGCGCCAATACCCTGCCACCACGGGCCAGGCGCAACGGCCAGTAGGTAAAGCGCCCTGTCGGGTCGTGTGGACCCACGATGAGGCCGGGGCGTAGCACGGTCACACGCCCTGGAAATTCTGCCAGGATGACTTCCTCGGCCCGGGCCTTGTTGCCACCATAGCCTTGGGTGGACTGCGTCACCGGCGCCGATTCGTCATATATTTGGCCCGGAGGGAACCCCGCATAGACCGAGATGGTGGACACAAACACGTAGTGACCGACCCGTCCACGCAGCACGTCGGCGGTGTGCTGCAACTGCTTGGGTGTGTAGCCGCTGCAATCCACCACGGCATCAAAACTGCGCCCGTTCAACGCGCTGAGATCGCCATCGCGGTCGCCTTGCAACTGCTCAACCGGCTGCGCAAAGCGGACCACGTGGTTGCCGCGGTTCAGCAGCGTGACTTCGCAACCCGAAGCCAATGCGGCGTCCACCACATGCCGACCCAAAAATACGGTGCCGCCCAATACCAACAGTTTCATCGTGGCCATGCGACTTCAAACACAAGACCGCGCGACCAGCGGCGTCCCGTCGGCGGCCAGCGTCTCACCTTTGCGCGCCGTGATCAGGCCATAGGCATGCGGCTGGCGGTGCAGGTCGAAATTGAAGGTGGTGCGCTTGTAGATGGCGCAAAAGTCCAGGTCGCAACGGGCAATCGCCATCTCGTCGCCCTTGGTCAGGCAGCGCGCCACCACCTCGCCCGACGGGGCAATGATGCAGCTGCCGCCAATGCTGTCCACACCCTCTTCCAAACCGGCCTTGGCCACACCCACGACCCAGGTGCCGTTCTGGTAGGCACCCGCCTGCATGGAGAGCTGGTTGTGGAACAGCGACAGGTCGTCATGCTCGGGCGCGGGGGCATTGTGCACCGGCGTGTTGTAGCCGATCAGCACCATCTCCACGCCTTGCAGACCCATCACGCGGTAGGTCTCGGCCCAGCGGCGGTCGTTGCAGATGGCCATGCCCAGGATGCCGCCAAAGGCTTGGGTCACCTCCCAGCCGGTGCCGGGCGTGAAGTAGCGTTTCTCCAGATGCTGGAAGCGCCTCCAGGGCTCATGCTCCTTGTGGCCGGGCAGATGCACCTTGCGGTATTTGGCGACGATCTGACCGCCGCGGTCCACCAGAATGGACGTGTTGTAACGCACCTCACCGGAGGGCTCCTGTGCCAGCTCGGCATATCCCAGGCAGAAGCCCACACCCAGTTCTTTGCTCAAATCGAACAGTGGCTGTGTCGCCGCGTTGGGCATACTGCGCTCGAAGAAGCTGTTGATCTCGGCCACGTCTTCGATAAACCAGCGCGGGAAGAAGGTGGTGAGCGCCAGCTC
>CAZUKT010000815.1:0-1700 GCA_964620975.1 uncultured Rubrivivax sp.
CGTACATCTTGCGCACCACCTTCAGCCGCAGGCTTTCGTCGAGCGCCAGCTTGGCTTGGTAAAGCAGCCTGTCGCTGCGCGCGCCGCCGGGTTGGCCGGCCGAGTAAAGGCGCACACCGGCTTCGCCCACCCACACCAGCAAGGTGCCCACACGCGCGGCCAGTGCCACGGCACGGTGGCTGACCCGCGTGCCGGGCTCCAGCATGATGCAGGCCACGCCGCCCACGGGGATGTGCGTGCGCACGCCGGTGGCGTCCACCACCACGAAGGCGCCGTCGAGCATGTCGATTTCGCCGCGCTCGACAAAGACTACGCTGATGCGTTCCTTGATCGGAAGGGGCTTCAGCGGGGGCAGCAGGCCGTTCACGCAGGGGCTTCGCCAGCGGCGGACAGCGCCTGCAAGACCACGGCTTGGCCAAAGCGCTGGCCGCTGGCGCGCAAGCGCTCAATCAGTGGTGCCACAGCGGGCACCAGCCCGCCGCGTTTGCCACGGATCAACACGCCCAGTGTGCCAACGACGGCAAGCTGCAAAGACTCGGCGTACGCCCGTGCTTCCTGATCGTCGGTCAGCAGGCCTGCGCCGATTGCCAAGGCGCGTGCGATGGCTGCGCGTTCACCGCGGCCCAAAGGGCCCTCGGGCATGGGTTGTGGTCCGCAGGGCGTCAACCAGCCCTTGTTGATGGCGGCAGTGATGTGCGCCGCGTCTGGGCTTTGTGGCCGGGACGCGCACTCCAGAAGCACCTGCTCCGGCACCTGCACCTCCGCAAACAGCGCCGGCAGCAGGCGCAAGAGTTCCAGTCGGCCCAGGCAGATCAGTGGCCCCGTATCGCTGACGACGACGCGCATCGGCTTGCTGCGCGGTCAAGGGCCGAAGGCGGCCAACTCGCGTTCAAGCTCACCCGGCCGCAGCCGGATCGTGGCAATGCCGCGCCGGCCCAGCTCGTCCATCATGTCGGCGTAGGCCAGGCCCGCAATCTCTGCGGCGCGGCCCAGGCTGATCTGCTCGCGGTCGTACAGCTGCGCGGCCAGGTCGAGCAGCGCACCGGGTGCGGGCGCACCGTTTTCCAGCGGCACCGTCATCAGCACGGCCTGGCCATTGGTGGTGACGATGGTGATCTGGCTGCGGTGCGCGTCGTCGAGCAACTGAGCGGGTTCGCGCTTGAGTTCGTCGTCGGTCAGGGTGTGCATGGCGGGCCTTTGCTGGGCGGCAGTGGGTCAGCTTACTTCAGGCAGTGGCATGCGCGCCAGGGGCCGGGCGCACCAGCAACAAACCGCAGCCAAAGGCCTTGGCATGACCGACGCCGCCGTGCAGGGCGCGCTGCAATGCTGCCGGGTCCAACACCTGCAGGTGCCCGCTGAAGTCAACCGTAGAAAAGCGCAGTTCGCCTGCCTTGCCGCGCTGCTGCTCATAGCCTTCAACGCGCAGCGTTTCAACATCCAGCGCCACGCCCAGCGCGTCACAGCGCTTGAGCAGCCAGGTGCTGCAACTGCCCTGGACGAGTTCGGGCATGGGGGGCTTGTCGGCGGTGGTCCACGCAGCCCAGCTGGGCAGCCCACGAACCCTGAGCAGCCGCGTCTTCTCCTGCATCACTACGTCGTGCCGAGCTGCCTTGCCAGCGGCATTTCGCGTGGTGACCACTGGGTTGGCGCGCAGTTCAAAGGCCAGTCGGTCACCGGCGACAAGCTCGGGCGCGTAGGCC
>CAZUKT010000816.1:0-1696 GCA_964620975.1 uncultured Rubrivivax sp.
TGCCCACGGCGATGCCGATGTCGAAGTAGCCGTGGTAGACGATGTCGTTGCCGTCCACACTGGCGTTGATGATGGGGTACTTCTTCAGCGCCGCCACGGCAGCCTTGACGAAGAAGCTCATGAAGCCGAGCTTCACGCCGTGTTCCTTCTCAAAGCGCTCCTGGAACTTCTTGCGCATCTCCATCACCGGCGCCATGTTCACTTCATTGAAGGTGGTGAGGATGGCATTGGTGCTTTGTGACTGCACCAGGCGTTCGGCAATGCGGGCGCGCAGGCGCGACATGGGCACACGCTGCTCGGGGCGCTCGCCCAGATTGGGGCCTGCGGGCGCAGCCACGGCCGGCAACAAGGCCTTGGCGGCCGCCGCCGGGGCTGGCGCTTTGGCAGCGGGAGCCGGCGCGGCAGGCGCTGCGGCAGGCGGCGATGACAACGCGCCCAGCACATCACCCTTGGTGACACGGCCGTCCTTGCCGGTGCCCGCCACCGAGCCGGCAGCCAGCTTGTTGTCGGCCATGATCTTGGCCGCAGCCGGCATGGTGATGCCACTCTTGTCTGCGGACGCAGCCGCAGCGGGGGCGGCGGGTGCAGCGGCAGTTGCCGCAGCCGCTGGCGCAGCAGCCGCGCTGGCGTTGCCTTCGGTGTCGATGCGCGCAATCAGTTGCTCGGCCGCCACCGTGGCGCCGTCGGCTTGCACGATCTCGATCAGCACGCCGGCGGCGGGTGCGGGCACTTCCAGCACGACCTTGTCGGTTTCAACATCGATCAGGATTTCATCGATGGCCACGGCGTCGCCGGGCTTCTTCTTCCATGTCAGCAGGGTGGCCTCGGCCACGGATTCGGACAGTTGGGGAACCTTGACTTCAACGATTGCCATGGTGTTTCTCAGAGTATTCGGGTGTGGGTGCCACGGGCGGGCGGCGTATCAAGCAGCTTTTGTTGCGGACCCGGTTTGCCGGGCCGCTGGCGGCGCCTCCGTGGGGGCGCCGCAGCCGCAATGAGGGTGGGCCTATTTGGAGAGCACAAAGCCCTTGAGCTTGCCAAAGGCCTGCTCGAGCAGCGCCTTTTGCTGCTCTTGGTGCAGGTGCGAATAGCCCACGGCCGGCGATGCACTGGCGGGCCGCCCGGCGTAACCAAGCTTCTGCCCTTCGAGCATGTTTTCGTGCACGTAGTGCTGCACAAAGAACCACGCGCCCTGGTTCTGCGGCTCGTCCTGGCACCACACCACTTCGGTGGCGTTGGGGTACTTCTTGAGCTCCGCGGAAAACGCCTTGTGCGGGAAGGGATAGAGCTGCTCAACGCGCAGCAATGCCACGTCGTCGGCGCCCTTCTCCTCGCGCTTCTTGACCAGGTCGTAATAGACCTTGCCCGAGCACACCAAGATGCGCTTGACCATGTCGCCTTTGATGGCCTTGTTTTGCTCGCCGATGACGGTCTGGAACGAACCCTTGGTGAATTCGGAGACCGGGCTGGTGGCGTCTTTGTTGCGCAGCAAGGACTTGGGCGTGAAGATGACCAGCGGCTTACGCAGGTCGCGCACGATTTGGCGACGCAACACGTGGAAGATCTGGCTGGCCGTGGTGGGCTGCACGATCTGCATGTTGGTGTCCGCGGCCAATTGCATGAAGCGCTCCAGGCGCGCCGAGCTGTGCTCGGGGCCTTGGCCTTCGTAGCCGTGCGGCAGCATCAAGGTCAGGCC
>CAZUKT010000817.1:0-1107 GCA_964620975.1 uncultured Rubrivivax sp.
ACAGCCAAGCGGCCGCCGCGGAACCGGCTTTGCCGGGCCGCTGGGGGCGCCCCCTTGAGGGGGAGCGCCGAAGGCGCTTCGGGGGTGGGCCATGTCAGCATGAGAAGTCATCTTCAAGCAGCGGCTGCTGCTTGACCACGCGGTCCAGCGCCACCAGTTGCTCCAGCAGTGCACGCATGTGCTTCAGCGGCACGGCGTTGGGTCCGTCGCTCAGGGCGTTGGCCGGGTCGGGGTGGGTCTCCATGAACAGGCCCGCCACGCCCACGCCAATGCCGGCACGCGCCAGCACGGGCACAAATTCGCGCTGCCCGCCGCTGCTGGTGCCTTGGACGCCCGGCAACTGCACGCTGTGGGTCACGTCAAACACCACGGGCGCACCGGTCTCGCGCATGATGGCCAGGCTGCGCATATCTGACACGAGGTTGTTGTAGCCAAAGCTTGCACCGCGTTCGCAGGCCATGAACACGTCGTCGGGCAGGCCCTTTTCGCGTGCGGCGGCGCGGGCCTTGGCTATGACGTTTTTCATGTCGCCCGGCGCCAGAAATTGGCCCTTCTTGATGTTCACCGGCTTGCCGCTTTGCGCCACGGCGCGAATGAAGTCGGTCTGGCGGCACAAGAAAGCCGGTGTCTGCAACACGTCCACCACCGCAGCCACGGCGGCGATCTGCGCTTCGTCGTGCACGTCGGTCAGCAGCGGCACGTTCAGTTCACGCTTGACCTTGGCCAGGATCGCGAGGCCCTTGTCCAGGCCCGGGCCCCGAAAGCTGGTGCCGCTGCTGCGGTTGGCCTTGTCGAAGCTGCTCTTGAAGATGAAGGGGATGCCCAGCGCGGCCGTCATTTCTTTCAGCTGCCCGGCCACGTCCATCTGCAACTGCTCGCTTTCCACCACGCAGGGGCCGGCGATCAGAAAAAAGGGCCGCGTGATGCCGACGTCAAACCCGCACAGCTTCATGCGGCCACCTGGTCGGTTTGCGCGGCGCACGCGTGGTGTTCCAGCGCGGCTTTCACAAAGCTCGAGAACAGCGGGTGTCCGCCCCAGGGTGTGCTCTTGAATTCGGGGTGGAACTGCACACCCATGAACCAGGGGTGCACGGCATGGGGCAATTC
>CAZUKT010000817.1:1117-1696 GCA_964620975.1 uncultured Rubrivivax sp.
CCAACGGTCAGCACCAGCGCCGCCCCGGGGAGCGCCGCCACCCACCACGCCGATACTCCGCAGGGGGAGGGTCTGGGAGGAGTCCGACTCCACGACGGGCACGCTGGCAAGCGGCTCACCAGATTCGCACCCTGTCCCGGCGTCGTGCGCCGGCGGCCGGCAGGGGCGCAAGGTAGTTGACGTTGGCTTCATAGCGGGGGCGGTGGCGTTGAGGCACCACGGGGCCGTAGATCTGGTGGGCCAGCGTGCCGGGTTTGACGTCGGAGCTTTGCGCGCCCAGGCGCATGGTGCCCCCCAGGTCAGAGCTGGCGCTGCGCTTCTGGATGGAGCCGTCGCGGTCTTTCCACTCTTCAATGAGGGCAATGACGGGGTGCGCACAAGCGGGCTCGAACTCGGTGCTGTTGGCGTTGGCCAAGCCTGCCACATGGCGTGCGTATTCAATGGTGGCTACTTGCATGCCCAGGCAAATGCCCAGGTAGGGCACCTTGTGGTCACGCGCAAACTGTGCCGCCACGATCTTGCCTTCAATGCCGCGTTTGCCAAACCCGCCGGGCACCAGGATGGCGTCAAAACGCGCCA
>CAZUKT010000818.1:0-1695 GCA_964620975.1 uncultured Rubrivivax sp.
TATAGTCGTCGATCTGGAGCGCGAGGTTGGGCATAGCCGTATGGGGTGCGGCGGGTGCCGCCGGATTGCGGTACAGGGCAAGGCGGTCGTTGATGCTGAAGGCGATTGTGCCTGAACCATTGTTGTTGCTGGCGACAGCGGCATTGGCCGCTTGCGCCGTATGCGAGACGATGGTGGTGCTGGCCACGGCCTGCGCCGCGCTGACGGTATAGGTGCCGACGCCGCCGGTGCCGGTGAGGATGGCGGTGATGGTGGTGCCCGCGGTGACCCCGGCTCCGGTGATGACCTGGCCCACCGTGAAGCTGCCATAGGTAACGGCGGTGACGGTCATGGTGGTGCCGGTGATCGACCCTGTCATTACACCCCAGCTCCAACCCGGTGTGGCCGCGCCAAGGCTGTAGGTGTTGGTCATGCGGGTCTTGGCCCCCGCGTCCTGCCTTGACAGCGCGAAACTTTGTCCCGGCGTGGTGTAGGCGCCGCTGCCGTAGATCAGCGGCGTCGCCAGACGCCATAGGCCCCCGGCGCCCGGCGTACCTTGGTAATTGGCAGTCTGCGCCGGGGTAGTGGCGCCGTTCATGGCCTTGACCGCGACACTGGGAGCGGCGAGGAAACCGAAGGGCTGGCCGAAGTAGGTAAAGCTGCGCGGTGCGGCGCAGGCCGCGCCGAAGGTCTGCAGCATCGGTGCGGCGAAGGTGACCTGGTAGCTGGCGGGGACAAAGCGCCCGGTGTACTTGAGTGCGTTGGAGCGGAAATAGCGCTGGCTCTTGGTCGAATCGATGGAGTCGACAGCCGCGAAGCTGCGATCCTCGACTTCCCAGCTGAAACTGCCCACTTCGCTGTAGGTCGCCGCCGTGGTTGAAAGGACGCCGCTTGCGGCCGTCCAGGTCGGCACGCTGAAGGTGCCCAGCACGCAGGTGACGCAGATTGTCGGATCGGGGAGGATCAGGTTGCCGGGAATCAGCGTGGGCTGACCGGCGTATAGCGTGGTGGTCGCTGCGGCGGCGTTGCGTGCGATCAGGTTGGACACCGTGAACGGCTTCCCGGCGGCATGCACTCGGTCGGTATTGGCAAGCACATTGGCATTGGCCGTGGCGCTGTTGTTGGCGCTGATTAGGGTGCGTGTGGCGCCGGTGGTCAGCCATGTCGAATCCGTGATCGCGGCACTATTGCTGTCAATATATGCGGGCCGAATGGCGAACACGTCAGATGAGCAGCCGATGCGCGTCGCCGTAGCCAGAGGGGGTGGCCAGTACATGCGCAGTCGGACCTTCGGATACGAGTTGGCGACCGAAGGGTTGATGGTGCCGGTGCCCGTGCCACCGCCGACGGTCTGGTTGGTCAGCGTGGAGATGATGGTCGTCCCGGAAAAACAGCCATCATTGATATCGGCTATACCCGTTTCGGCCGATGCGTCGAGCAGATCGACGCTGACGTTGGCTTGGTTGAAGGTGGTATCGACGGCGGTACAGCCCGCATTAAGGGCAGCAACCGTGACGCTGCCTGTGCTTAGCGAAAAGGCTCGCCCTGCGATCTTGGTCTTGATCGCACCGCTGATGCTGGTGTTCGGCAAGCTCGATTCGTAGGCATTGAAGCCACCCAGGACCGCGCCGCAGATGCTGCAGGCGCGCAACGTCCCGGTGCGCTCCAGTCCGACCACTCCATTGTTGTACATCGACAGCACTTCGGTGTCCGGCA
>CAZUKT010000819.1:0-1691 GCA_964620975.1 uncultured Rubrivivax sp.
GCATCAGCCGCGTCATCCAGCGCACTTGCGCGGCCATGAACGAGATGAAGACCGACGACGTGACCCGGCTGCGTGCCGCCGGCGTGATTGACCTGCCCACGCTGCAGCGTTACCTGAACTTCCACTTCAGCGTCACGATTGACCTGTTTGGTGCCGACGAAAGCAGCAATGCAGCCACCTTCTACAGCACGGGTTTGAAGGGCCGGTTTGAAGAAGGCAAACGTGTGGACGACCACCTGCTCAAGGGCCAGACCTACCGCGTGATCAACGTGGTGAACGGCCAGTTGGCCGAGCGTGAAGTGCCCATGCTCAATGCGCTGAACGAAGTGCTGCGCGACGACTACATCAAGGACAGCATTGGTGGTGTGGAGCGCTGGAACAAGGTCATTGAAAAGGCCGGCATTCCCTTCCGCCTGAAGACGCCGCACAAGGCCTTTCACCGCAACATCGGTGCGCTCAAGGGCGTGAAGGTGTCACCCGACGGCCGCGTGCTGAGTGAAGCCGAATGGGCCGCGCATGTGGACCAGTGGCTGCCCAGCGGCGGCGACCGCGCCTTTGTGCGCAGCCTGATGGGCCGCGTGGTGGAGCCGGGCAAGTTTGCCAACTGGATTGCGCCGCCGGTGATGGGCATCAACCGCCAGCCCGTAGATTTTGAATACGTTAGATTTGCCTGAGAAAGACGCTCTCCTGAGCCCCCTCTCCCGCAGGCGGGAGAGGGTTGGGGCTGAGCCCGGACGAAGAGTCGGTCCTCCGGACCGACGCGCCCTGCAAGGGAGGGCGTAGGCGCACACACCGCCCTCACCCTGCCCTCTCCCGCAGGCGGGAGAGGGTTCTTACCGGAGACATCCATGGACGTGGCACCCAACGCCGTCATCAAGCAGCACCTGATCGACCCCGAGATCTGCATCCGCTGCAACACCTGCGAAACCATGTGCCCAGTGGGCGCCATCAGCCACGATTCACGCAACTACGTGGTGGACGCGGCCAAGTGCAACTGGTGCAACGACTGCATCGCACCCTGCCCCACCGGCAGCATCGACAACTACCGCACCATGCCGCGTGTGGCGGCCTACAGCCTGGACGCGCAGCTGGGCTGGGACGAATTGCCGGCCGAATGGACGCCCGCGCAAATCAGCCAGGCCGGTGGCGACACGGCCGTTGCCCCTGTGCCCGATGCAGCGCCAGCCACCGCAGCGGCCGCCGACCCCACCAGCAGCAGCGCTTTCAACAGCGCCTTGTACGGCGCCACCTTGCCGCCCTGGAGCGCCGCCCACGCCTACACCAACCTCTACGGGCCCAAGGCAAATGAAAAAACCATCACCGCCACGGTGGTGGGCAACGTGCGGGTTACCCAGGTCGGCAAGGACTACGACACCCACCACGTGATGCTGGACTTTGGCGGCATGCCCTTCCCACTGCTTGAAGGCCAGTCCATCGGCATCATTGCGCCGGGCACCGACGCGCAAGGCCGGCCGCACCACGCGCGCCAGTACAGCGTCGCAAGCCCGCGCAACGGCGAAAGGCCGGGCTACAACAACGCGTCGCTCACCATCAAGCGTGTGCTTGAAGACCACCAGGGCCAGCCCGTGCGCGGTGTGGCCAGCAACTACATGTGCGACCTGGCGGTGGGCGACAAGGTGCAGGTCATCGGCCCCTTTGGCGCCAGCTTCCTGATGCCCAACCACCCCAAG
>CAZUKT010000820.1:0-1688 GCA_964620975.1 uncultured Rubrivivax sp.
GATGATGGCCACGCTGGCACCGGCCACCAACCTGGCGCCGCTGGCCGACGAGCCTGCCGCCTGGGTGTGCAACCAGTGGCTGGCCGACCTGGAGCCCGCAGGTAAAGTTGACCAGACGCTGCCAGTGTTGCTGGCGGCGGCGCGCAAGCTGCAAGTGCAGGCGCCGTGAGTGGCGGCACACGGCCACCGCGTTGATCCCACACCCAGCCACTTCAGGGGCCCGCTTGAGCCAAGCACACGACCATCCCAACCAGTTTGCCCTGCTCACCCAGCGCCGCTTTGCGCCGTTTTTCTGGGTGCAGTTTCTGGGCGCGGGCAACGACAACGTCTTCAAGTTTGCCTTCACGGTGCTCGTCACCTACCAGTTGCAGGTGAGCTGGCTGGAACCCAAGATGGCCGGGCTCGTGATCGGGGCCTTGTTCATCCTGCCCTTCTTGCTGTTTTCGGCCACCAGCGGGCAGTTGGCCGACAAGCACGACAAGGCCGTGCTGGCGCGCTTTGTCAAGACACTTGAAATCGGCATCATGGTGCTGGCCGGCTGGGGCTTCATGCACCAGCACGTGCCGGTGCTGCTGGGCTGCGTGTTCCTGATGGGACTGCACAGCACGCTCTTTGGGCCGGTGAAGTTTGCCTACCTGCCGCAGCACCTGAACGAGCGTGAACTGACGGGTGGCAACGGCATGGTGGAAATGGGCACCTTCGTGGCCATCTTGCTGGGCAACGTGGCCGGTGGCCTGCTGATTGCGGTGCCCGAGGTGGGCGCCACCTACGTGGCCGTGGCGTGTTTTGCGCTGGCCGTGCTGGGGCGTGTGCTGGCGCAGTGGGTGCCGGTGTCGCCAGCCACCGACCCGGGCCTGGTCATCAACTGGAACCCGGTCACTGAAACCTGGCGCAACCTGAAGCTGGCGCACGAAAACGTGGTCGTCTTCCGGTCGTTGTTGGGCATCAGCTGGATGTGGTTTTTTGGCGCCGTGTTCCTGAGCCAGTTTCCGAGTTTTGCGCGCGACGTGCTGCACGGCAACGAGCAGGTGGCGTCACTGCTGCTGGTGGTTTTTTCCATCGGCATCGGCATTGGCGCGCTGCTGTGTGAACTGCTGAGCAAGCGGCATGTGGAAATTGGCCTGGTGCCGTTGGGCGCCATCGGCATGAGCGTGTTTTCCATCGACCTGTACTTTGCGTCGCACGCCTTGCCGCCGGCCACGCTGCTGACGCTGGGCCAGTTCATGGCGCAGGCCGCGCACTGGCGGGTGCTGGCGGACTTGGGCCTGCTGTCGCTCTTTGCCGGCATCTACAGCGTGCCCATGTACGCGCTCATCCAGATCCGCAGCCAGCCCTCGCACCGGGCCCGCATCATTGCGGCCAACAACATCCTCAACGCCCTCTTCATGATCGTCAGCTCATTGGGTGTGGGCATGTTGCTGGGCGCGGGCTTTGGCATACCGCAGGTGTTCTTGATCACCGGCGTGCTCAACGCGGTGGTGGCCTTCTACATCTTCATGCTGGTGCCCGAGTACCTGCTGCGTTTTGTGGCCTTTGTGCTGACACGCACGGTCTACCGCTTCAAGGTGCGCGGTGACGAACACATCCCGGTCAGTGGTGCGGCCATCCTGGTGTGCAACCACGTGAGCTTTATTGACGCCGTGCTGCTGATGGCGGCCAGCCCGCGGCCCATCCGCTTCATCATGGAC
>CAZUKT010000821.1:0-1685 GCA_964620975.1 uncultured Rubrivivax sp.
AGCTGGGCCGTGCAGACCGAAGCGCTGGGCCGGCGCGTGCAACGCACGGCATGGGCCGAAGGGCTGCCCATTGACGCAGCGGCCGTGGCGCAGGCGCTGCGTGACGACACCGCGCATGAGATCGTGGCCGTGTTTGTGGTGCACACCGACACCTCCAGCGGCATCACCAGCGACCTGCACGCACTGCGCGCCGCGCTGGACGCGGCGGCGCACCCGGCACTTTTTGTGGTGGACGTGGTGGCCTCGCTCGCCGCCGAGCCGTTTGCCATGGACGCGCAGCGTGTGGACGTGGCCGTGGGCGCGTCGCAAAAGGGTTTGATGTGCCCGCCGGGCCTGGGTTTTGTGGCCGCCAACGCACGTGCCTTTGCCGCCGCACAAGCCAACCCCGCGCCGCGTTACTACTGGGACTTTGTGGCGCGCAAGAGCCCGCTCAGCTACCGCAAATTCTGTGGCACACCGCCGCAAAACCTGCTGGCCGCGTTGCAGGCGGCGCTGGCCCTGATCCAGCAAGAGGGCCTGCCGCAGGTGCTGGCGCGCCACCGCCTGCTGGCCAGCCTGGTGCACGCGGCGGTGGAAGGCTGGCGCGAGGGCGGGGCGCTGGACTTCTTTGCCATCGAGCCGGCCAGCCGGTCGAGCGCCGTCACCACCATCACCGTGCCGCCGGGCACTGACGTGGACGGCCTGCGCGCCCTGGCGCGTGAAGACTTTCAAGTCGCCTTTGCCGGCGCGCTGGGCCCATTGCACGGGCGCGGGTTCCGCATCGGCCACCTGGGTGACCAGAACCCCGCCACCGTGCTGGGCGCGCTGGCCGTGGTAGAGGCCGCCCTGCAGGTGCAAGGCCTGCCGCTGGGTGAAGGTGGCATGCGGCGGGCGGTGTTGAAGCTGGCGCAAAGCCGTGGCGCCGGGGCAGGAGCAGCAGCGCCGGCCGTGGCCGTGGCGCCAGATGGCCCGAAGTGGCTGCCGGCTTGATGGGCACCCTCTCGGCACGTTTTGACGCTGCGGCCCTGCGGCCCTTTGACGCCACCTTGCCCGACATGGCCAGGCCCTGGCCTGCGCTGCGCACCTGGTGCCTTTACGGCCTGGGCAGCGGCGCGCGCCCGCTGTGGAACCCCGGGGGCCGGCCGGCCGTGCCGGTGCGTCTGGCCATGGCCGCCTACGCCGGGCCCGGTCTGCCCGAAGCCACGGCCCAGGCAGCAGCGCTGGCATTGCAACTGGACGGCACGCGGCAACTGCAAAGAGGCGGCGCCGTGGCCGGCGTGGGCCTGCGGCTGCGCGTGAAGATGCAAGACCTGATGTGGTGGCGCAGCCGCCAGCCGCAGGACGCGTGGGACACCGGCTACCTGCCGGCCGAACCGGCCGCCTGGCAGGCCTTCACACGTTTTGCGCCGCGCCGCGCCACGCTGGTGGTGATGCCGGCACTGCCGGCTGAAGTGGTGCAGCGTTGCCTGCATGCGCTGGTGCCACGCAGCAGCAGCTTTGAGCACCCGGTGCGGGTGCTCGTGCTGGGCAGCACCACCGACGCCAAGCTGGGCGCCATCACCCAATTGGCGCCACCGGCCGGCGTGCCGCGCCCGTAGCGGGCTACATGCCCGAGTAGTTGGGCCCGCCGCCGCCTTCGGGCGTGATCCACACGATGTTCTGCGTCGGGTCCTTGATGTCGCAGGTCTTGCAGTGCACGCAGTTCT
>CAZUKT010000822.1:0-817 GCA_964620975.1 uncultured Rubrivivax sp.
GTGAACTCATCCCGCCGCGCCAGCGCGCCCGCTTCCAGGTGTACTTCGCGACGCTGTTCACGGTGAGCAGCATGCTGGGTCCGGTACTCGGCGGCTTTGTCGTCGCGCACGCCAGCTGGCGCTGGCTGTACTTCATGGTCTTGCCGCTGGCGGCGCTGGCAGTCGTTCTGCTGATGCGACTGCCGCGTGGCGAGCGCCACCCCGACTCTCCCGGCGTGGACGATCGCGTCGGGTTGGTGCTGTTCTCGATGGCGATGCTGTCCTTGCTGTACGGGGTGTCCTCGGGCGGGCACCGTTTTGCGTGGCTGTCCTGGCAAATGGCGCTGCTGGCGGGGACAAGTCTGGTGTCGTGGGTCGCGCTGCTTGGTTACGAGCGCCGCCACCCGGCGCCGTTCTTTCCCATCGAACTGCTGCGCATCAAGACCCTGCGCCTGTCCATGATCACCGTGATCGTCACCACCTTCTGCTTCCTGTCGTTGGTGTTCTATCTGCCGGTTTACCTGCAGATCGGTCTGCATGTGGACGCCGGGCAGAGCGGTCTGCTGCTGATGCCGGCGCTGATCGGCCAGATCGCCGGCGGCACACTGGCCGGCCGCATCGTGGCGCGCACCGGCCATCCGAAGATGTTGCCGGTGTGGGGGCTTGCCATGGCGTCGGCCGCGTTCGCGGGCCTGGCGGTCGCACCGGCCGACATTCTGTGGGTGGAGGTGCTGGTGGTGATTGCCACGCTCGGCATGGGCCCGTCGCTGCCGATGGCGCAACTGGTGGCGCAGGTCGTGGCTGGTCGCAAGCACCTCGGAGCGACCATGGCCACGGT
>CAZUKT010000822.1:827-1681 GCA_964620975.1 uncultured Rubrivivax sp.
GCCGCATCTCATGCGTGGCGGCGCCGTGCAGCCGGGCCTGGACGAGCAGATCGTTGGCGCGTTCCACGCCGCCTTCGCCGTGATGTCGGTTGCGGCCGCTTTCGGTTCCTGGAACGCCAGCCGTGTGCCGGCGGTGCGGTTCTAGGGCGCAGCGCCGGGATGGCGATGTTCAGATGGGGATATGCCTGAAGATCGGCTCCAGACAAGGATCTACAGGCATTGGCCCGCGCGCCGTGACGATCCGCTCAGATCAGGTGGGCACCTGCAAGCGGCGCTCGCAGTAGCCCTGCATCAGCGTCATCAGCGTATTCAACACGAGGTAGATGGCGGCCACGGTGAGCAGGATGGGAATCGACTTGTAGGTCAGCGAGATCAGCCCGGTGGCTTCGCCGGTGAGTTCCGATACCGCCACCAGGCTGGCCAGCGCGCTGCCCTTGATCATCAGCGTCATGTTCGAGAACAGCGCCGGCACGGCGATGCGCAGGGCCTGCGGGAACACCACCTTGCGATACATCATGGCGGGAGCCAGTCCCAGCGAGCGTGCCGCGTCGTACTGGCCGTGTGGCACCGCGGAGAGGCCGGCGCGGATGATCTCCAGGTTGTAGCCCGTCGACACCAGCGTCATGCCGATGATGGCCGAGGGAATGGGCTCGAGATAGATGCCGATCACCGGCAGTCCGTAGTAGGTCACGAACAGCACCGTCAGCGCCGGTGTGGCCCGCGCAATCCACGAATAGGTGCTGACCAGGTTGCGCACCCAGCCGAGCGGCGACTCGCGCAGGATCGCCAGCGGCACGGCCAGCAGCACCGACAGCGCGATGGTGGCGGCCGACACCAGCAGCGTGTAGAAGGTG
>CAZUKT010000823.1:0-1673 GCA_964620975.1 uncultured Rubrivivax sp.
AGCGTCCGGCGCGGCATCACAGTCCACGCAGGCGCGGCGCAGCGGCCGCCCGGCCGACCTGCGTGTGCCGCTGCGCAGCCCCGGCCGGCGTGCGCCGGCCGCCGGCGCCGACCTGGCCGTGCGGCTGCTGCTGCGGCACAGCGACTGGTGGGCCCTGCTGTCAAACCAGGACCACGAAATGCTGCATGACCTGGGTGGCACACACGGCGCGGTGATTGCCTGGCTGGAGCAGCAGATCACAGAACACGGCGACCTGACCTGGGCCGCGCTGGACGAGGCCATGCAGGGCCTGGACTGGCACGCGCAGGTGCGGCAATGGGTGCAGGGTGTGGACACCGAAGAAGAGCAGTCGCTGGGTGACTTGCAACGCGTGGTGCACAGGCTGTGGCGCACGCGGCTCGGCGACGAGGTTGCCGCCCTCATTGCCGCCGGCACCACCGACCGCGAACAACTTGATCGCGTGCGCGAACTGCGCAAGCGCATTGACTTCCACACGCAGGCCGAGCGGGGCATTCCGCCGCCGCCGCAGCAGCACTGACGCCCGGCGCGGGCGTGCATGCGCGGTATAATCCTGGGTTTGTCGCAGCGGCAAGAGTGACAGCAGCACGAAACCCCGGTTGACGGACCCCGACCACCCCTGACAAGGGCTATACCGGTCACCCCATATCCGTCAGTGCTGCACTCCAGACAAAGTTCACGCGAACTTGCCTGCCCGACACGTGCGGACCTATGTGCCGAGACTGGTACCAAAAGTGTTTTTTGGTGGCAGCTCGGCTGCAGCACAGGTGGCGCGTGTCCCGCCTCGCCACCTTCCTCGTCCAAGGACTCGCATGACCGCCAAGAAGCCCGCGCCCGCCGCCAAGCCCGCCACCGAAGCCAAGGCCACCGCGCCCGCCAGCAAGCCCCCCGCCAAGGCCGCTGAAAGCGCTGCGAAGCCCGGCAAGGCGCCGGCCAAGCCCGCAACGGCAGCGCCCGAGTCCAAGCCTGCCAAGCCAGAGGCTGCCCCCAAGGCCACCAAACCGGCAGGCAAGGCCGCAGAGGCCAAGGTGGCCAAACCCGCCAAAGCCGATACCAAGGCAGACGCCAAGGGCAAGGCCGCAAAGAAAGGCGCCGAGCCGGCCAAGAAGGGCGCCGCCATTGTCGAAGAAGAAGACCTGAGCGACATCGAAGCCGACATTGAAGGCGAAGTTGAAGCCGAGCCCGAAGTGGCTGTCGGCGTGGTGCCCGACGAAAAGGCTGAAAAGGTCAAGCCGCTGCGCATGAAGGTGTCGCGCGCCAAGGAACGCGCACTGATGCGCGAATTCGGGCTTGAGGAAACCACCCTCACCGAAGAAGAAGCCACCAAGCGCCGCCAAGAGCTCAAGACGCTCATCAAGATGGGCAAGACGCGCGGCTTCCTGACGCACCAGGAAATCAACGACCACCTGCCCGAGAAGCTGATCAACGAGGAAATCCTCGAAGCCATCATCAGCATGCTCAACGACATGGGCATTGCCGTGTACGAGCAGGCGCCCGACGCCGCCACGCTGCTGGTGGCCGGTGGTGGCGCCACCACGGCCACAGAAGAAGAGGCTGAAGAAGCCGCCGAAGCGGCGCTGTCCACCGTGGACAGCGAATTCGGCCGCACCACCGACCCGGTGCGCATGTACATGCGCGAAATGGGCACGGTAGAG
>CAZUKT010000824.1:0-1663 GCA_964620975.1 uncultured Rubrivivax sp.
CCGGGCTCAAGGCCATCACGGCGGCCGTGCTCGGGGGCATCGGCAACCTCGCCGGAGCCATGGTGGGCGGGCTGCTGCTGGGCCTGATCGAGGCCATCGGCGCGGGCTATCTCGGCGCGCTGACCGGAGGCGTGCTGGGCAGCCACTACGCCGATATCTTCGCCTTCGTGGCGCTCATCCTCGTGCTCACGTTGCGCCCCTCGGGGCTGCTGGGCGAGCGCGTGGCCGACCGGGACTGAGCCCCCTCGCGCCCGATCCTCCGGACGGCCACTCCCGCAGATCCCCGGCACCTACCGATGGACCGCAAGCGCCAGATCATCGTCTTCATCCTCGCCGCGGCTGCGCTGGTGGCGCTGCCTCTGGTGGTGCAGCAGTTCGGCCAGGGCTGGGTGCGGATCATGGCTATCGCGCTGCTGTACGTGCTGCTGGCGCTGGGTCTCAACATCGTCGTGGGCTATGCCGGGCTGCTGGACCTGGGCTTCGTCGCGTTCTATGCGGTGGGCGCCTACATGTACGCGCTGCTGGCCAGCCCGCACCTGATTGAAAACTTCCCCTGGATCGCCCAGATGTTCCCAGATGGCATGCACACGCCGGTTTGGGCGGTGGTGCCCTTGGCGGCGGGGCTGGCGGCCATGGCCGGTGTCTTGCTCGGCACGCCCGTGCTGAAGCTGCGTGGCGACTACCTGGCCATCGTCACGCTGGGCTTTGGCGAAATCATCCGCGTGTTCATGAACAACCTTGAGCAGCCGATCAACATCACCAACGGCCCAAGGGGGCTGGACCGCATAGACGGCATGCACATGTTCGGCCTGGACTTCGGCAAGAAGCTGGTGATTGGTGACTACGTGATCCCTTCGGTGACCATGTACTACTACCTCTTTCTTGCGCTGGTGGTGGTGAGCGTGGTGATCTGCCACCGGCTTGAAACCAGCCGCATCGGACGCGCCTGGATGGCCATCCGCGAAGACGAAATAGCCGCCAAGGCCATGGGCATCAACACGCGCAACATGAAGCTGCTGGCCTTTGGCATGGGCGCCACGTTTGGTGGTGTCAGCGGCTCCATGTTTGCAGCCTTTCAAGGCTTTGTTTCACCCGAGTCCTTCAGTCTGCAAGAGAGCGTGATGATCGTGGCCATGGTGGTGCTGGGCGGCATGGGCCACTTGCCGGGTGTGATCCTGGGTGCGGTGATGCTGGCCGCGCTGCCCGAGGTGCTGCGCTACGTGGCCGGCCCGCTGCAAGACATCACGGGTGGGCGGCTCGACGCTTCCATCCTGCGGCAGTTGCTGATCGCCCTGGCCATGATCACCGTCATGCTGCTGCGCCCGCGGGGCTTGTGGCCCGCCGCCGAGCATGGCAAGCCCGCGCCCATTCCGGTTGATACGTCGCGCTGAAAAGGCTGCATGAAATGAGCGAAACCGTACTCAAGGTGGCCGGCGTCAGCAAGCGATTCGGCGGCTTGCAGGCCCTGTCGGATGTGGGCATCACCATCAACAAGGGCCAGGTCTACGGCCTGATCGGCCCCAACGGCGCCGGCAAGACCACCTTCTTCAACGTCATCACCGGCTTGTACACACCCGACGGCGGCACGTTTGAACTGGGTGGCAAGCCCTACAAACCCAGTGCCGTGCATGAAGTGGCCAAGCAGGGCATTGCGCGCACCTTC
>CAZUKT010000825.1:0-1662 GCA_964620975.1 uncultured Rubrivivax sp.
AGCGATGTGAGCGGGCACCAAAATCGGGCCAAGCTGGAGCAGTTGGGTACGGCCAACTGATCCAGGCCGCGCGTCAGCGCGGTGCGGCGCGCGCAGCGCCGCGAATCGCGGGATTTGGGGCCTGCTCATATCGCGAAGCGATGTGAGCGGGCACCAAAATCGGGCCAAGCTGGAGCAGTTGGGTACGGCCACCTGAGCCAGTCAGGGGCTGCGGAAACGCTGCCCCCCAACAAAAAGGCGGGCCAAGGCCCGCCTTTTTGGTGTGACGCGGTCAGCTACGGCGGCGCGCCAGCAAGCCCACGGGTGGCCAAACCCGCCCGCAACAAGGCCCAGGCACCCGGCTCGGGCACTGCGGGCACTGCGGCTACTGCGTTTGACACAAGCCAGTCCCCTGAACGCGGAGGGCGATTCAAGGGGGTCAACGAATGCTGAGCACCCAGTTGGCCAGCCGCCGCGCTTCGTCCGCCGACACATGTGGGTTGGCGGCCATGGGCACGGGGCCCCAGGCGCCAGCCCCGCCCTTGACGATCTTGTCGGCCAACCGGGGCACCGCGTCGGGCTGCTTGGCGTAACGTGTTGCCACGTCCTTGAAGGCCGGGCCCACGATCTTGCGGTCGATGGTGTGGCAGTTCAGGCAGCGCTTGTCGCGTGCCAGTTCGGGGTTGGCTGCTGCGGCCAGCGGCAGAAGAGTGGCTGCCAGTGCACACACCGCATGCGCTAAAGTGCCTGCAGGAGAAAACGCCATGCCTTTGGTCATTGTTGGGGTGTTGCTGTTGGTGGCCAAACTGGCTGATTTCGCCCCTGTTGTGTCGTGGTCGTGGTGGGTCGTGCTGGCCCCCTTTGCGATCGCCGCCGCGTGGTGGCACTTTGCCGACTCCAGTGGCCTGACCATGAAGCGCGAAATGGACAAGATGGAAAAGCGCAAGGTCGACCGCCGCGACAAGGCGATGGAGGCGCTGGGCATGGACACACGTCGCAGCAAGCAGGTCACCCGCGCCCGCAAAGACGCCGCCCGCGCCCTGGCAGAGTCTGCCGACCCCACGCAGGCAGACACGCCGCTGGATCCGAACCGGCGCGACCCGCGCCACTGAACAAACGCACCCGTCGCCGCCCACCACGGGGGCCGTGCCGGCGGGCGGGTAGCTGAATCATTCGCCGTCCAGCACGGCGCCCTTGCTGGCGCTGCAGGCGTTGCGTGCAAACTTGGCCAGCACGCCGCGTGTGTAGCGTGGGCCGGGTTGCACCCAGACGGCCCGGCGTTTGGCAATTTCTGCGTCGTCCACATGCAGGTGCAACTGCAACTGGTGTGCGTCGATGGTGATGGTGTCGCCTTCATGCACCAGCGCAATCAAGCCGCCAGCGTAGGCCTCGGGTGCCACGTGCCCCACCACCATGCCCCAGGTGCCGCCAGAGAAACGGCCGTCAGTGATGAGGCCCACGCTTTCCCCCAGGCCCTGGCCGATGAGAGCGCCCGTGGGCGCCAGCATTTCGGGCATGCCGGGGCCGCCCTTGGGGCCCAGGTAGCGCAGCACCATCACGTCACCGGCCACGATCTTGTTGGCCATGATGGCGGCCAGCGCGCTTTGTTCGTCTTCAAAAACCCGTGCGGGGCCGGTGATCACTGGATTCTTCAGTCCCGTGATCTTGGCCACGCAGCCCTCG
>CAZUKT010000826.1:0-1661 GCA_964620975.1 uncultured Rubrivivax sp.
ACGCGCAGGGCCAGAGTCGACCCCAGGCCCGCCGCGAAGCACAGCTGCACGGCGCCCGGGTCCCACAAGCCACCAAGGGCCACATTCGGGATGCCGAACGAGAGGACCGCCTGCAGCGCAAAGCTGCTGTCGCCACGGGCACCTCCGCCCGGGTTGTCGGCCATATCGGCTACAACAATCGGCCCCGCCCCGGGCAATGGCGGTAACTCGGCCACACGTCGCATGGCGGCCTCCATGCCGAGCGGCGGCTGGTGCAAATCGTGGCGCAGTGTCCATAGGCGCTGGCCAAGCTCTGACGCCAGGCGGGTGGCCAGGGCTTCGTCACCGTCCGTGATCACCCAAAGACGTGCACCCGCCTCTGGCACGTCGCCAAACGCGAACCCGTGGGCGTGCGAGACCGACAGCACGCCGTTGTGTCCTTCGAGGGCCTGCAGTTCCCCGACAAAGCTCTTCAGGGGCTCGCGTGTGGTGGGCCAACTGCCGGCCATGCGGCAGTCCCAGACCGCGGTGACGGGGCGGATGCGGCGCTCGGCGGTGTCGATGGTCAGTCGCGCCACTTCAGCAGCGCGTTCGTCAATGTCGGTGTGTGGGTAGGCCTTGTAAGCCACCATCAACGTCGCATGCTGGACCATGCTGCGCGTGACGTGCCCATGCAGGTCCAACTCGACACCAATGGGCACCTCAGGGCCCACGATGCTGCGTGCACGCTCGAGCAGATCGCCTTCGCAGTCCAGGCAGTCCTCGGCCGTCATCGCACCGTGCAGCATCAGCATCACGGCCTGTACCGGCAGCGCGGCGCGCAAGTTGTCCAGCAACTCGTCGCGCAACTGCTCGTACACCGGCTGCCGAATGGGGCCGAGCGGCACGGCGGCGGCGAACAGACCCTCGACCACTTCCCAGCCACGCGGCGAGACCACGCGGTGCACGGTATCGATGGCGCTCAAATAGCCGCCTGGGTCCACGCCGCTTGCTGGCCCTCGCCGGATGCCTTCGGTTTCGAAGGCGCCCAGCCCGGTGGGGATCGGCGAGTAGGAGTTGTTCTCGGCCAGCAGGCCGGCTAGGAAGAGTTTCATCGGCAATGGAGTCGGGGGGCAATCCGGTCGGGGCGTCGGCTGCGACGTGCCCGTTTAGCTTGACAGCTATTTGTCAATGTGTCAATATTGTTTCTGAATTAGAAAATTAGGTGAAAAATCAAGTGGACAACATCGCATCACCGTCTGCAACATCGCCCGTTCCGCTTGGGACTGCTGAGCCGCCGTGGCCAAGTGCTTCGATGGCCCAGACTTTCGTGCTGGTGATGTTGGTGGCCGCCACGTTCTCTTTTGTGCACCGCTACGTGCCTTCCGTGCTGGTCGATCCCATCAAGCTGGAGATGGGCATCAGCGATGTCCAGTTCAGCCTGCTGCAGGGCACGGCTTTCGCTGTGCTCTACGGCGCGGCGTCTTTGGTATGCGGGCTGCTTGCCGACCGCGTACACCGCCGCAACCTGGTGGTGCTGGGTGTTGCGGTCTGGACCGTTGGCACGGTTCTCTTCGGCTTGTCCACCAGCTTCTCGGGCTTGCTCGCCAGTCGTGCCATGGTGGGCCTGGGAGAGGCCGTGTTGGGCCCTGCCAGTATTTCCATGCTGTGCGACTACTTCCGCCCTGAGCGTCGCGGCAGGG
>CAZUKT010000827.1:0-1659 GCA_964620975.1 uncultured Rubrivivax sp.
GGCCGCCGAGGTGGTGGCCGCGTGGATGACGTGCGAGAAATCGCCGGCCGGGAAGGCAAAATCGCGGACGTCGCCGGGTACGAAGCGGAAGGCGGGGTCGGCAAGGATTGCCGGCGCCTTGCGCTCGAAGGCTGCCGGGTCGCGGGTCAGCACGGTCACGCGCAGGTTGAGCGCGTGCCGTGCATTGGCGATACGCAACGCTTCGAGCAGCCAGCGGCCGAAGAAACCGGTGCCGCTGGTGATGAACAGCGACTGGCCGGCCAGGCGCGGCCACAGGGGGGCGGTGCGGGCGAGGATCAGTTCGAAGTCGGCAGCGAGTGTCGCCGACTCTGCGGCAGGTGCGGCAACGGGCATGGCAAGGTGGTGCCCGGCAGGGTCGGGGCGATGTAGGGGCGATACATTTCGTGCACGCGAATCAGGTCGTCCGGGCAGTCGTCGTGCCAGTGCCACTGGCCGTTGCTCGGCGCATCGCCCGCCTGCAGGCGGGCGGCAGGCGGGATCCGCAGTGTGCACAGGTAAAGCAGGGAAATGAAATGGCCGCGCACGTCGCGGTTCGGTGCCATGATTTCGCGCATGGTCAGGGGCTGGGGTGCGAAATCGACCGTGCAGCCAAGCTCGGCCTCCGCCACCTTGGCGATGCGGGTGGCGATGTTTTCCTTGAAACGGATGATGCCGCCGGGAATGTGCCAGCCGGGGCCGTAGAACTCGTCGGCGCGCCAGGTCAGCAGCGTGCGTCCGGCATCGTCGCGCACCAGCAGATCGACGTTGATCATCGGGGTCAACTGGCTGACCAAGCGAAAAACCGGGGTCGGCAAGCCCCGGCGCTGATCGCCGGTGAGGTCGAGGAGCTGGGCCGCGAGCTGCTCGGTCAGTTCGGTGCTCATGCATATTCCAGTCCGTCGGCACGCAGGATGGCCACCGGGATGGCGAGCTGGTGCCGGGTCCGGATCAGCTTCGCCACTTCGTCGGAATAACCGGCGGCCATGACGATGATCGCCTGGACCGGGTCTTCCTTCAGGCGTTCGGGTGGCACGATGGGGAGGTGTGTCGCTGGCGTGAATTTGCCTTGCTTGAACGGGGCCGAGTCCACTACATAACGGATGTCCTCGCCCAGGCCGCCCAGCGCCAATGCGGCCAGCGCCTGGTGACCGGCGCCCCAGACCGCGACGCTGCGCGACGGGAAACGGTCGATGAAGGCGCGCAGGGTGCGGCCGATCTTGTCCTGCTGGCTTTTCAGCGACGATAGGTCGGTGGGTTGGCGCTTGCGGACCACCGCCGAGAGGATGTAGTCGTACCAGACGCCCTTGGCTTCCAGCACCTCGAAGGCGGCGCGCTGCAGGGCGAAGGTGAAGGTCTCGCGGGTGAAGTAGCTGAGGTGGTCACTGATAAATTCCGAGTACAGACCTTCTTTCTGGATCATGTCGAAAGTCGGCACCTCGACCAGACCAATGCCACCCGGCAGCAGGTTGTGGCGCATGGCGCGCAGCGTGTCGACCGGTTTCGGCCAGTGCTCCATGAAATTGAGACTCATGAAGCCGGCGAACGGGGCGCCCGGCAAGCGCTGGCTTGGCCGGCCGAGAAAGCCGCGCACGACATCCAGCCCCTGGCGGCGGCAGTGGCTGAGGGCGCGCTGGGCGTATTCGAGGCCGGTCGCCTGCC
>CAZUKT010000828.1:0-1654 GCA_964620975.1 uncultured Rubrivivax sp.
GCCGTCCCGTTCTTTGACCTGAAGGTTTTCTGTTTCCGTTTTCTCTCTCAACCTTGCACACAGGAGTCAATATGCAAGTTATCAGCTTCGTCGCTCTGGCCGCTGGCCTGATCATCGGCCTGGGCGCCATCGGTGCCTGTATCGGCATCGGCATCATGGGCAGCAAGTACCTCGAGGCCGCCGCCCGCCAGCCTGAGTTGATGGGTGAACTGCAGACCAAGATGTTCCTGCTGGCCGGCCTGATCGACGCGGCCTTCATCATCGGCACCGGTATCGCCCTGTGGTTTGCCACGGCCAACCCCTTCCTCGACCAAATCGCCCGTCTGGCGAAGTGATGCCTGGCGGAAGCCCTGGTGGCTTCCAGCGTTGCCGGCCTGCAGTTTGCGGGTCGGCTGGTTCACTCACAGTGATTGAGGCAAAAAAGTGAGCATCACCGGTACCCTCATCGTCCAGTGCATCGTCTTCGGGATCTTGGTCTGGTTCACGATGAAATTCGTGTGGCCGCCGATCACCGCAGCCCTGGACGAACGTTCCAAGAAGATCGCCGACGGCCTGAGCGCCGCCGACAAGGCCAAGAGCGAGTTGTCCGCCGCCAACAAGCGCGTGGAAGCCCAGCTGTCGGCTGCCCGAGACGACGCCTCCAAGCGCCTGGCTGACGCCGAGCGCCTGGCGCAGCAAATGGTGGAAGAAGCCAAGGGCCGCGCCAGCGAAGAAGCCAGCAAGATCATCGCCGCCGCCCGCGCCGAAGCCGAACAAGAGTCGGCCAAGGCACGTGATGTGCTGCGTGAGCAAGTGGCTGGCCTGGCTGTCAAGGGCGCAGAGCAGATCCTGCGCAAGGAAGTGAATGCCGGCGTGCACGCCGAGCTTCTCGGCCGCCTGAAAGCGGAGCTCTGACATGGCCGAGCTGGCGACCATTGCACGGCCCTATGCCGACGCACTGTTCAAGGCCGTGGGCGGCGCTGACGCCCATGCCTTGAAGGCACAAATGGGTGCGCTGGCCGCCTTGGCCGGCGACGAGCAGTTGCGCCAGTACGCCGACAACCCCAAAGTGTCGGCGCTGCAGGTGTTTGACCTGATCACCGGTGTCGCGTCCAGCCAAGGCCTGCAGCTGGATGCCAAGGTCGGCAACCTGCTACACGCCATTCTTGAAAACGGCCGCCTGGCGGCCCTGCCCGAGATCGCGTCGCAGTTTCAGACCCAGGTCAACGCCAGTTCGGGTGTGTCTGATGCGCTGATCCAAAGCGCCTTTGTGATTGATGACGGCGCGCTGGCCGAAGTGGTGGCCACGCTCGAAAAGCGCTTTGCCCGCAAGCTCAACGCCCGCGTCGAAGTGGTGCCTGAACTCATTGGCGGCATCCGTGTCGCCGTGGGTGACGAAGTGCTGGACACCTCGGTCAAGGCCCGTCTTGAACAGATGAAGGTCGCGCTCACCGCGTGACGTTTCGGAGAAAAGCATGAATCTCAATCCCGCAGAAATTTCCGAGCTGATCAAGAGCCGCATCGAAGGCTTGGCCAGCACCACCAACATCAAGAACCAGGGCACCGTGGTGTCTGTCACCGACGGCATCGTGCGTGTGCACGGGCTGAGCGACGTGATGGCTGGCGAAATGCTTGAATTCCCCGCTACCGCCAGCGGCCAGCCGACCTTCGGCCT
>CAZUKT010000829.1:0-1653 GCA_964620975.1 uncultured Rubrivivax sp.
TTGAAAACAAGATGCTCAAGGCCTACATCCGCGACTGGCCCGCCGAAGGCACGCCCGTGCCGGGGGCTTGAGTGTCTTGCGGCCTCGCCCTTGTGCGGGGGAGGCCCACACCCCAACCCTCTCCCAGGGGGGGTGGGGGCAAAACGCGGCTTAGCTGGCGCTGCGCTCCAGCCTGAACACCGAAACAGCCTCGGCCAGACGAGCCGCCTGGGCCTTGAGGCTCTCTGCTGCTGCGGCTGACTCTTCCACCAGCGCCGCGTTTTGCTGCGTGGTCTGGTCCAGTTGTGTCACGGCCTGGCCCACCTGTGCGATGCCCTGGCTCTGCTCCCCCGCCGCAGCCGTGATCTCGCCAATGAGGTCGCTGACGCGCTGCACTTGTCGCACCACCTCTGCCATGGTGACGCCGGCTTCCTGTACCAGCGTGCCGCCGGTTTCGACCTTGGCGGCGGAGTCGCCAATGAGCGACTTGATCTGCCGTGCTGCGTCGGCGCTGCGCTGGGCCAGCGTGCGTACCTCGGTGGCCACCACGGCAAAGCCTCGGCCCTGTTCACCTGCACGCGCCGCCTCCACGGCCGCATTCAGGGCCAGGATGTTGGTCTGGAAGGCAATGCCGTCGATCACGCCGGTGATTTCGGCGATGCGGTTGCTGGCGGTATGGATGTCGCCCATGGTCTGCACCACCTGCGCCACCACCGCACCCCCGCGCAGGGCCGCCGAGCTGGCCCCTTGCGCCATCTGATTGGCCTCGCGGGCGCTGTCGGCACTGGCGCGCACCGTGCTTGTCAACTGCTCCATCGACGCCGCAGTTTGCTGCAGGCTGGCGGCTTGTTGCTCGGTGCGGCTGGACAAGTCGAGGTTGCCCTGCGCGATTTGCGAACTTGCCGTGGCCACGCTTTCGACGCCGCTGCGCACCTCGCCCACCACGGCGACCAGCGCAGCACGCATGGCTTGCATGGACGCCATCACGCTGCCGGCGGGGCCGGCGGGCCGGCCGTCGTCGGCCAGGTTGCCTTGGGCGATGCTGCCGGCCGCTGCGGCCAGTTCGGCCGGCTCGGCGCCCAGGGCGCGCGTCAGGCTGCGTGTCATCGTGACACCCACGCCGACGCCGGCCAGCACGGCCAGCACGACCAGCCCCGCGTTGGCCAGATTCAGTTTGTGGGACCGTTCCTGCGCGGCCTTGTATTCCTCGGCGGCCACATGGACTTGCAGCTCAATGAGCTTGTTCATGGATTCATCAAACGGCGCGTTGAGTGTCGCCACGCGTTGCAGCGCCACCTGCGCTTGGGCGTAGTCTCCTGCTGTCACCGCTGCGGCCACCGGCTGAAATCCATCCTGCAACAAGGCCCTGCGTGACTGATTCACCGTCTTGGCCAATGCGGACTCTTCGGGTGTCATCGACGTGGCGTTGTACGCATCCAAGTCCTTCTGGATCGCCTTGACGTTGGCCTCGAACTCCGCCAGATGCTTCTTGCTGACTTCGGCGTTCGCCATGACCGT
This sequence comes from uncultured Rubrivivax sp., assembly GCA_964620975.1. Taxonomy (GTDB): domain Bacteria; phylum Pseudomonadota; class Gammaproteobacteria; order Burkholderiales; family Burkholderiaceae_C; genus Rubrivivax. The sequence goes on from CAZUKT010000829.1 coordinate 1,498, forward strand.
TGCTTCGGACAGGAGCACACGGTTGCGCGTCACCCGGTAGTTGATGTCGGCCAATTGTTCCAGTGGCACGGTGCGGTCTTCGTAGACGGTGTGCAGCGCGGCCTGGCTCTGCCACATGCCCCATGCGCCCAGGCCGGCAACCGCCAGTGTCATCAG
>CAZUKT010000830.1:0-1653 GCA_964620975.1 uncultured Rubrivivax sp.
CATCGGCGCGGCACGTTCAGGCTGTCCAGCCACACGGCTTCATCGAGCGGCCCGCTGCTGCAGCTGAAGCGTTCCCCAAAGGCTCCGGCCAGGCTTTCGCGAACGAAGCGCAGCCCCTGGCCGCTGCCGCCGACGCGGCCGGCCCCGCGGGGTGAGTGCAGGCACAGCTGCCAGCTCTGATCTGCGGCCGCGTCGATGTGCAAGGCGAAGCCCGCTGCGCCGGCGCGCACCCCGCCGTGTGTGATGGCGTTTTCCACCAGCGTGTGCAGCACCCCTGCCGGGACATAGACCGGATCGACTGGCCCGTACACGGCCAAGGGCAGCGGCAGGTCGCGCGCCAGCTCGACCAGATCGAGCTGGGTGCGCACCAGCGCCAGCTCTTCGCGCAGCGGTACCACGCCCTTGTGCGACAACGCGCGCAGCAGACTGAACTGGTCGGCCAGCCGCTCGACCAGGCGGCTGGCCAGGGCCGGACGCTGTTCGATCAGCTCTTGCAGCACGGCCAGGGTGTTCATCAGCCCATGGGGCTGCATGCTGGCGTGCAGCAGCTGCGCTTGCAGCGCCTGTCGCAAGCCGGCTTCGGCAAGCGCTTGGCGTTGCTGGCGCTGGGCGTGGCTGAGCAGCAGCAAGGTCATCACCAAAGTCAGTGTCAACGTGTACAGGCCGTCGAGAAAGGCGCCTGGTATCCACCACGACAGGACCAGCGCGATCAAGAGCAGCGTCAATAAGGCGGGCACAGGTTCACCGGCTTCGGTGTGCGCGCGCCCGGCCAAGAGCAGAGCCGCGGCGAGTGCCGCTTGGTGCAACACCCAGCACGCGACGTCGTAGCCGAACTGGCGTTCGAACCCCCAGGCCAGCAGCACCAGCACTGCCGCCCAACCCGCGGCCCAGGGTGCGAGCCTCGAGGGCGACCCCCACCGTTGCGCCAAGGCCAGCGGAAGCAGCCAGGCCGTGGCCAGCGTCAACAGCAGCACCGCGTTCAGCCGCCACGGGTGTAACGGGTAAGCGTAGCCCCAGAGATCGCGCACGCTCTCCAAAGCCGGCAACAGCAGCCCGGCTGCGCCGAGCGCGATCAAGCTCCACAAAGGGCCGCGGCGGCTCGGCCCTGCAGCCGGAGCCGGCTGGCCGGCGCACAAGAAGTACAGCCAGGCCAGCCCCAAGGCGCCAGTCGCCACGGCAACGACCAGCCAGCGTGCAAAGCGCTGGCGTGGCATGGACTCCTGACTCATCGGCACCAGGGTCGCTTCGGCGCTGTTGAAGCGGCCCGGTTGCAGGTGGTGGCTGGAAGCGCGGATGTGCAGCTCGTGCGCGCCGGCGTCCAGCGGCGGTAACACCACCCAGCGATCGACCTGGCCGGGCTGCTCGTCGGCCGCGCTGTCGCTAGGCTGGCCGTTGCGCAATACCAGCTGGCCGTTGCAGCAGCGCAGCTCGCTTGCGCCACGCACCGCGACCCGCAGACCCAACGAAGGAGTGTCCTGGTCCAGCAGCAAGCGCCATCGCAATTCGTACGGCCCAGACCAGCCAGCAAGCACACGAGTATCGAGCGCTACCCAATCGGCACCGGACTGGCGCATCTGCGCCTGATCGATGCCGACCCCAGGCAAGCTCGATTCGCCAGGCGCTTGCAACCAGGCGCAGGCCGCCAGCACCAGC
>CAZUKT010000831.1:0-1653 GCA_964620975.1 uncultured Rubrivivax sp.
GGCGCAGATCACCGGGCTGGCCACCGACGACCTGGGTGCGCTGCGTTCGCACCAAATTGCGGCCATCAGCACCGCGGCCATCGCGGCCATGAACAGTGCCGACCTGCGCGCCCTGAACACGGCCCAGGTGCAAGGCATCACAGCAGCGCAGTTCACCGCCATGGGAACGGATGACTTTGCGGCTTTTGAAACCAACGACCTGGCCGCCCTCACGCCCACGCAGATGCGTGCCATGACCACCAGCCAGCTGGTGGCGGTGTCGGCGCAGGCCGACGTGTTTGGTTCGGCCCAACTGGCCGCGTTGACCACCGCACAACTGGGTGCCCTCATTGCCGGCAGCCCGTCCGCCACGGTGGACGTGACCAGCCTGGACTCCAGCCAGATCGGTGGCCTCAGTGCTGCGGCCATTGCTGCACTCACCACGGCCGAAGTGACCGCGCTGAGCACGGCGCAACTGGCGGGCCTTTCAACGACACAAATTCGTGCGCTGGAAGTTGAAGACCTGCAAGTCCTGAACACCCACCAGATCGCCTCGTTGCGCGCCGCCCAGGTGGGCGCACTCACCACCGCGCAGCTTGACGCGCTGGGCACCAACGACCTCGTGGCCTTGTCAGGCAGCCAGGTGGCCGGCATGACCACCACGCAGATCGTCAGCCTGGGCACCGAGCGGCTGGTGGCCATGGGCACCATGCAGTTTGCCGGCCTCACATCGAGCCAAGTGGCCAAGCTCACTGCGGCGCAAGTGGCGGCCCTTGAAACCGCCGACCTGGCCGCCGTCAGTTCCAGTGCATTTGGTGGCATCAGCACCATTGGCGTGGCCGCCTTGACCACCGCCGCCGTGGCCGCGCTGAACACGATGCAGCTCAACGTCTTGGACTCCACACAGCTGCGTGCCCTGGAGCTGGACGACCTGGGCGCCATCACCAGCGCCAAGCTGGCCACCCTGCGCACCGCGCAAATTGCCGCCCTCACCACCACCCAGATTGACGCGCTCAGCACCGACCAGCTCGGCGGCCTGACCACCGCACAAGTGCAGGCCCTGACCACCTCGCAAGTGGCCGTGCTCACCGCCAGCGACCTGGCGTCTTTGGGCACCGCCGCCTTTGACGTGTTGACCACCGCCCAGGTGCGCGCCATTCAACCCGCCCAAATGGCCAGCATGCAAACGGTTGACCTGGCCGTGCTCGACAGCGCGCAGATCCGCGCCCTCAGCACCCAGACCATTGCCGCCATGGACGCCACCCAGGTGGCCGCGCTCAACTCGATGCAGGTGCAGGCACTGAACACGTCGCAGTTGCGTGCCATGGAACCCGACGACCTCACCGGCCTCACCAGCGTCAACCTCGCGGTGCTCGACAGCAGCCAGTTGGCTGCGCTTTCAACCAGCCAGCTCGACGCGCTGACTGCAGTCCAGCTCGACGGCCTGGGCAGCGCACAAATTGCCGCGCTCACCACGCTGCAAGTGGCCAGCCTGGAGGCCGGCGACCTGGCTTCGCTGAGCACGCTGCAGTTTGACGGCTTCAGCAGCACACAAATTGCGGTGCTGACCTCGACGCAAATGCAGTCGATGGAAACGGCCGACCTGGCGGTGCTGTCGTCAGACCAGTACCGCGCCTTGGCCACAGCCGGCATCGCCGCCCTGGACGCCACCCA
>CAZUKT010000832.1:0-1651 GCA_964620975.1 uncultured Rubrivivax sp.
CGGTCGGCCGCGCTCACGTGTTTGTTCACGCCGCCGGGCACCGAGCCGGTGCCATGCACCCGCTTGCCAGCCGTGGCGCGTATCACCTCTTGCCCGAACTTGCGCAGCAGGATGCCCTTCTTCGCAATGTCCGGGTGCGCCGCCGCCACGCCCACGATGTTGCGCCGGGCCATGTCGCTGTCAAAGCCAAACAGCAGGTCGGGGCTGGCCAGGTGAAAGAAGTGCAGCGCGTTGGACTGCATCACCTGCCCGTAGTGCATGAGCCGGCGAATCTTGTCGGCCGACGCCGTAACGGTTGTGGCGCCCACCACCCGGTCCAACGCCTTGGACGATGCCAGGTGGTGCGACACCGGGCACAGGCGCTGCACCATCACGGGCACTTCCCAATACGGGCGCCCCTGGATGAATTGCTCGAAGCCGCGGAATTCGACGATGTGCAGGCGCACCTGCTGCACGCGGTTTTGTGCGTCCAGCAAGATGGTGACCTTGCCGTGCCCTTCAACCCGCGAGACGGGGTCAATGGCCACGCGGCGCAAGCCAGCGGGGGAGGCGGCGGTTTCAAGCGTTGGGGTCATCGTGCTCAGTCGTAGTGGATGAGGCCATGGCCCAGGTGCGGCGTGCGGCCGGCCATGAGGTCGTTCAAGAAAACCCAAAACGCATTGGCCGAAGGTGGGCAGCCCGGCAAGAAGTAGTCCACATGCACCACCTCGTGGATGGGGTGCACCTTGTTCAGCGGCAACGGCAACTCGGGGTCATTGGGTATGGCGCTGCCGGCCGACAAACCCGGCCGTTGGCCGTAGACATTGGTCAGCATGGTGCCCAGGTCAAGGTGGTTGCGCTGTGCCGGCAGCCCGCCCGTGATGGCGCAAGCACCCACCGCCACCAGCGTCTTGCAGTGGGCGCGAAACTCACGCAGCACATTCACGTTTTCGGCGTTGCACAAACCGCCTTCGATGAGGCCCAGGTCACAGTGGCCGACCTGCTTGATGTCGGTAAACGGTGAGCGGTCGAACTCAATGTGTTCCACCAGTTCAAGCAGGCGTTCGTCGATGTCCAGAAACGACATGTGGCAGCCAAAGCAGCCGGCCAGGGACACCGTGGCCACCTTCAGCTTGCGGGGGCCGTGGGGCATCACGGGCGGCATCATGGTGTGTCTCCTTCGTGCTGGTCACTGATGGCCAGGGCATCAAACTGCCGCTGGCCGATGGGCACCACAAAACCGCGCCGCTTGGGCAGGATCACGCCCACCGGGCAGATGCTGGCCGCGCGGTCGGTGGCGGCCATGGCGGTGTCCACCAGCAAGCCGCTTTCGCTGTTTACGAGCAGGTGTGTCTTGCCGCCCACGCCACCAATGGCGAAGACGTTTTTGCCGTCGGCGGCGTGGCTGGCGCGCACGCACAGCTCGCACAAGATGCAGCGGTTCAGGTCGAGCATCAGGTCGGGGTGGCTCGCGTCCACAGGGCGGTCGGGGTAGAACTCCTCAAAGTGCGGGCCTTCCATGCCCATGGCATAGGCCGTGGCCTGCAGCTGGCAATTTCCGCTTTTCTCGCAGCTCGGGCAGAAGTGGTTGCCCTCGACAAACAGCATCTGCAGCAGCGTCTTGCGGTGGCCGTTGAGCTCCTCGGTGTTGCTCTCCACGACCTGGCCGGGC
>CAZUKT010000833.1:0-910 GCA_964620975.1 uncultured Rubrivivax sp.
CAGCAGTACCTCGCCGAGCGGCGGCGCCTGGGCTTGCATCTGCGCTCGCCCGGTCACGCCCTGCCGAACTTCGCGCGCTTCGTCGAGGCATCGAAGCACTCCGGCGCACTGACCGTGGAGCTGATGGCGCAGTGGGCACGACAGGCGCAAGGCGGCAAGGCCAGCGCCGAGACGGCAGCGCGGCGGCTGGCTTGGCTGCGACCCTTCCTGCGCTGGCTGCAGCAGTTCGAGCCCCAGACCGAAGTGCCTGACGACTCGACCTTCGGGCCCATCCCGGGACGAGTGGCACCACACATCTATCAGCCCCAGGAGATCGAGGCGCTGCTGGAGGCGGCCCGGCAACTGGGGCCCTGCGATGGACTTCGCGCGGCCACCTACGAGACGCTGCTCGGGCTGATCGCATCGGCAGGGTTGCGGATCTCGGAAGCGATTGCGTTGGCCGACATCGACGTGGACCTGGAAGCCGGCGTGCTGACGGTGCGACAGACCAAGTTCGGCAAGTCCCGCCTGGTGCCAGTGCACCCGAGTGTGATCGCGCCCCTGGCGGCCTACCGGGCACTGCGCAGGCTGCAAGTGCGTACGACACCGCTGACGCCGTTCTTCGTCGGCTCGCGCGGGCTGCGCCGGGGCGGACCGCTTGGCGACCGGCAGGTGCATCGGATGTTCGGGCAACTCCGCCAGCAGCTTGGCTGGGTTGATCGTGGTGGCCATGGCCAGCCGCGGGTGCACGACCTGCGCCACAGCTTCGCCGTCAGGCGGCTGATCTTGTGGCACGAGCAGGGGGTAGACCTCGATCAACGAATGTTGGCACTGTCCACCTACATGGGCCACGTCAAGATCTCGAACACGTCCTGGTATCTCACCGGCGTACCCGAGTCGATGGCCTTGGCCGGTGCCCGGTTCGAGCGCC
>CAZUKT010000833.1:920-1651 GCA_964620975.1 uncultured Rubrivivax sp.
TAACCCAGGCGTCCCACCCAGCTTCGCGGCGTTGGTGCAGTCGTTCTTCGCCGAGCATCTGACCCAGCAGCGCGCGCTGAGCGCGCGCACCGTGGCGGCCTACCGCGATGCGTTCATGCTGTTCCTGGAGTTCGCGCAGGCGCGTCTAAACAAGCCGCCCACGTCGATGCTGCTCACCGACATCACGCCGGCGCTGATCCTGGCCTTCCTCGACCACCTGGAGGGTGAGCGTCACAACGTGGTGCGCAGCCGCAATGCACGACTGGCGGCACTACGCACGTTCCTGAAGTTCGCGGCGCGCCGGGATATCGCCGCCATGCAGGTGGTCGAGCAGGCACTGGGCGTGCCGATGAAGCGCTTCGAGCGGCCGATGCTCGGCTTCCTCTCGCGCGAGGAGATGCTTGCAGTGATTGGCCAGCCCGGCATCGGCTGGGTCAGCCAGCGTGATTGCCTGCTACTGGCCCTCATGTACAACACCGGCGCCCGAGTCTCGGAGGTCATTGGCGTGAAGGTCAGCGACGTGGTGCTGGACGCTGCGGCCTGCGTTCACTTGCACGGCAAGGGACGCAAGGAGCGCTCGGTGCCGCTGTGGCGCTCGACGGTCAAGGCGATCCGGGCGTGGTTGCGGCTCAACGCCGATCTGGGGCCAACGTCGGCCCTGCTGCCCAACCGGGGCGGGGAGGCAATGACGCGCTCCAACGTCACGCAACGGCTGGAGTTGGCAGTGAAGG
>CAZUKT010000834.1:0-1293 GCA_964620975.1 uncultured Rubrivivax sp.
CCAGCTAGGCGCCACCTGTTCGCTCAAGCACGAGAACCACACACCGGTGGGTGCCTTCAAGATCCGTGGCGGCCTGACGTACTTTGACCAAATGGCACGCAATGGCAACATGCCGTCCGAGGTCATCAGCGCCACGCGCGGCAACCACGGTCAGAGCATTGGCTGGGCGGCACGGGCGCACGGCGTGGCCTGCACCATCGTCGTACCGCACGGCAATTCGCTGGAGAAGAATGCCGCCATGCGCGCCCTGGGCGCCACACTGATCGAACACGGTGCCGACTTCCAGGAAAGCCGGGAATACGCCATGCAACTGGCCGCAGAGCGTGGCGCCCACATGGTGCCCAGCTTCCACGTCAACCTGCTGCGCGGCGTAGCAACCTACTGGTGGGAGCTGTTCAAGGCCGTGCCGGATATGGACGTGGTGTACGTGCCCATTGGCCAGGGCTCGGGCGCCTGCTCAGCCATCATTGCAAAACGCGCGTTGGGCCACAAAGCGCGCATCGTCGGCGTGGTCAGCGCCCACGCCACCACTTATGCGGATTCACTGGCAGCTGGCCACGTCGTCGAAGCCCCGGTGACCACACTGCTGGCCGATGGCATGGCCTGCCGTGTGGCGGACGCCGAGGCGCTGGCCATCCTGCAAGGCAACATCGACCACATCGTCAAAGTGACCGATGCTGAGGTGGCCCAGGCCATGCGCGACATCTTTGCCTGCACCCACAACGTGGCAGAAGGCGCCGGCGCCGCGGCCTTTGCTGCGGCGATGCAAGAACGTGAACAACTAGTGGGCCAGACCGTCGGCCTGGCGCTCAGCGGTGGAAATGTGGACAGTACAATGCTGGCTGATGTGCTACGACATATATAGCAGTCAACGTAGCATTGACGAGGGCTATAGGCCTATTTGACCACCGGCAGCGTCAGCGCAGCGCGCAATCCGCCCAGCGGGGAATCCAGTAAATCCACCCGACCGCCATAGAGTCTTGCCAGGTCATCGACGATGGCAAGGCCCAGGCCTGAGCCCGGCACCTGCTCATCGGCGCGCACGCCGCGGCGCATCACCGCTTCGCGCTGTTGTGCATCCAGCCCCGTGCCGTCGTCATCCAGAAGCAGGGTCAGTGTGGCGCCGTCGGAGCGGGCACTGACCTCGACTCGGTGCGCCGCCCACTTGCAGGCGTTGTCCAGCAGGTTGCCCAGCATTTCCTGCAGATCCTGCGACTCGCCGCGAAACGACAGCGGGGCGGACCATGGCTGCACGGCGATCTTGATATCGCGCTCGGCATGGACGCGCTGCAT
>CAZUKT010000834.1:1303-1650 GCA_964620975.1 uncultured Rubrivivax sp.
CCAGGTGGTAGTCCACCTGGCGGCGTGCCATGCCGATCTGCTCAACCACCAGACGCGCCAGCTCCGGGTCGTGCTGGTCCTTGGCCTGCGCCGCATTGGCCAGAACACTCAGCGGCGTCTTCAGGGCGTGGGCCAGATTGCCGGCGTGGGTGCGGGCGCGCTCCACGACGTCAGCGTTGTGCGCCAGCACGGTGTTGAACTCTTCGACCAGTGGCATCACCTCGACCGGGAAGTCACCGTCAAGCCGCTGTGTTTCGCCCCCCCGAACCCTCGAAAGCGCGCTGCGCAGCGCCCGCAGGGGCGACAACCCAACCGAGACCTGAACGATCGCCGCCAGCACCAGGCCC
>CAZUKT010000835.1:0-1640 GCA_964620975.1 uncultured Rubrivivax sp.
GACATCACGGTGTGGAAGAAGTTCGTGGCCGAGAACAAGGTCGACACCAAGGCGGTCGATGTCTTCTTCACCACGCCAACCTTCTTCAACTACAACTGGTCGGTGCATGCCGACATGCCGGCCGAACTGCGCGAAAAGGTCAAGAAGGCGTTGCTCGACATCGACCCCGCCACGCCCGAAGGCAAGGAGATCCTGCAGCTCAACCGCGCCACGCGCTACATCCCCACGTCGCCCGACAACTACAAGGGCATCGAAGCCGCCGGCCGCAGCGCCGGGCTGATCTGAGCCGCCAGACGCAGCAAGCGCGAAGCTAGAACTAGAAGGCGTCGCCGCACGCCACCCGGCGGCGCGCGCTGGTGCGGCACCGGCGTTGCAGCCGCTGCATCTGCAGGTGGCTGCGGGTGAACACGTGGCGGTGATCGGCCCTTCAGGTGCTGGCAAGACCACGCTGCTGCAGGTGATGGCCTGTGCGCTGCCACCCACCGCCGGCGCGCTGCGGGTCGGCGGGCAGAACCCCTGGGCGCTGCCACGGCGCTTGCTGCAGCGCCTGCGCGGGCGGCTCTTCCTGGCCCCGCAAACGCCGCCGCTGCCGCCGCGCCAGCGTGTGGTCACCGCCGTGCTGGCGGGCAGGCTGCCGGCGATGGGCCTGTGGGCGAGCCTGCGTTCGCTGTTTTATCCCAGCGACATCCCGGCCGCGCACGCGGCGCTCGAGGCCTTTGACCTTGCCGACAAGCTGTTCGAACGTGTCGACCGCCTGTCGGGCGGCGAACGCCAGCGTGTGGGGCTGGCGCGCGCGCTGCTGGCGCCGGCCGGGCTGTGGCTGGTGGACGAGCCGCTGTCGGCGCTGGACCCCACACGCTCGCGCCAGGCGATACAAACCTTGGTGCGGCAAGCGCAGGCGAAGGGCGTCACGCTGGTGGCCACGCTGCACCAGGTGGACATGGCGCTGGCGCACTTTCCACGCATCGTGGCACTGCGCGACGGCCGGCTGGCCTTCGACCTGCCGGCGGCCGAGGTCACGCGCGAGCGTCTGGAACGTTTGTACGCCCAGCACGAACATGAACTGCTCGGCGCTCCGGCGCCGGCCGACGACAAACCACCGGCCGCGCCAACGCCGGTGGTGATGCACTGCCGCTGAAACGCCGGCCCGCACATGGAATTGGCACCCCGAGCATCACCCAAGGCCGCTGTCACCGCGCCCGACCGCGACCCCGCCTGGCTGGCGCGTGTCTTCTGGCTCGGCGCCGCTGGCGTGCTGCTGTGGCCGCTGATGGTGGCCACCGAGTTCAAGCCCTGGATCCTGGTCGAGCCCGCCAATCTGAAGGTCACCGGCCAGTTCCTGGCCACCTTCATGCCACCGGCACACGCGCCAGATTTCTTGGCCATGGTGGCGCGCGAATCCTGGCGCACCGTGGCCATTGCCACGGCGGGCATGACGCTGGCACTGGTGATTGCGCTGCCGCTGACGCTTTTGTCCACCGGCATGCTGTCGGTGTCGGCGCTTTCCGGCCGCATGGCGCGCGGGCCGTTCTGGCTGCGCCTGGCCGTGCGCTGGCTGCTGATCGTGCTGCGCAGCGTGCCCGAGCTGGTGTGGGCGCTGGTCTTCGTGCGCGTGGTCGGCCTCGGGCCCACCGCCGGCG
>CAZUKT010000836.1:0-1639 GCA_964620975.1 uncultured Rubrivivax sp.
GCCCCGTTGACGAAGAAGGCCCCGACGATCGGCCCGATGAGCGTGCCGCGTCCTCCCACGGCGGCCCAGATCGCGATCTCGATGCTTGCAGCCGGCGACATTTCGCTCGGGTTGATGATGCCCACCTGAGGCACATAGAGCGCCCCGGCCACGCCGCACATCACGGCCGACAGCGTCCAGATCGCGAGCTTGTAGGCCACCGGGTCGTAGCCCGTGAACATCACGCGGCTTTCGGCATCCCGGATCGCCTGCAGCACGCGTCCGAAGCGGCTGCGCACGATCAGGCGCGAGAGCAGGAAGAACCCCAGCAGCGTGAACCCGCTGAGCACGCACAGCCACACGCGCATGCGGTCGTCGATCGGCACGCCCAGGATGCGCTTGAAGTCGGTGAAGCCGTTGTTGCCGCCAAAGCCCGTCTCGTTGCGGAAGAACAGCAGCATCGCCGCGTAGGTCAGCGCCTGCGTGATGATCGAGAAGTACACGCCCTTGATGCGCGAGCGAAAGGCAAACCACCCGAACACGAAGGCCAGCAGCCCGGGCACGAGCACCACCAGCAGGGCCTGGGCCACGAAGCTGTCGCTCAGCGCCCAGTGCCAGGGGTACTCCTTCCAGTTCAGGAACACCATGAAGTCGGGCATGTCGCTCTTGTACTGGCCGTCGGTGCCGATCTGGCGCATCAAATACATGCCCATGCCGTAACCACCCAGCGCAAAAAACACGCCGTGGCCCAGGCTCAGGATGCCGGTGTAGCCCCAGATCAGGTCCATGGCCAGCGCGCAGATGGCGTAACACAGGATCTTGCCCAAGAGGCTGACGTAGAAGTCGCCCAGGTGCAGCGCGCTGTCGGCAGGCACGGCCAGGTTCAGCAGCGGCACCACGGCCGCGAAGAAGATGCTGGCCAGCAGCACGCCGCTCCAGCCCTTGGCACCCAGCATGGTCTTCATGTCTCGGCGCTCCGGCCCTTGAGCGCGAAGATGCCCTGCGGACGTTTCTGTATGAACATCACGATGAACACCAGCACCATGATCTTGGCCAGCACCGCACCCTGCCAGCCTTCCAGCAGTTTGTTCAGCACACCCAGGCCCAGGCCGGCGTAGACGGTGCCGGCCAGTTGCCCCACACCCCCCAGCACCACTACCATGAAGCTGTCGACGATGTAGCCTTGGCCCAGGTCGGGGCCCACGTTGCCCACCTGGCTGAGCGCACAGCCCGCCAGGCCCGCAATGCCCGCACCCAGCGCAAAGGCGTAGGTGTCCACACGCGCCGTGTTCACGCCCACGCAAGACGCCATGCGGCGGTTCTGCGTCACGCCGCGCACAAACAGGCCCAGGCGTGTCTTGTTGATCAGCAGCGTCATGCCCAGCAACACCAGCGCGGCAAAGGCGACGATGGCCAGGCGGTTGTAGGGCAGCGTCAGGTTGGGCAGCACCTGCACGCCGCCCGACAACCAGGACGGGTTCTCCACGCCCACGTTCTGCGCACCAAACAGCGTGCGCACGGTCTGCATCAGGATCAGGCTGATGCCCCAGGTGGCCAGCAGCGTTTCCAGCGGCCGGCCGTAGAGCCAGCGGATCACCGTGCGCTCCAGCACTGCGCCCACCAATGCGGCAACCAAAAAGGACGCCGGCACGGCCACCGC
>CAZUKT010000837.1:0-1632 GCA_964620975.1 uncultured Rubrivivax sp.
GAATCGAACCACCGACACGCGGATTTTCAATCCGCTGCTCTACCAACTGAGCTACCAGGCCAACTTAGCCCACGATTGTATCGTGACTCTGATCAACCCCCGCCGCGCTTGTTGCGTGACAAGTCCACACCCAGTTGCTTGAGCTTGCGGTACAGGTGCGTGCGCTCCAGGCCGGTTTTCTCGGCCACGCGGGTCATGCTGCCGCCTTCTTTGGCCAGGTGGAATTCAAAGTAGCTCTTCTCAAACGCGTCGCGCGCCTCGCGCAGCGGGCGGTCCAGGTCAAAGCTCTGCTCAGACTGCGGGCCATGGTGCAGCGGCATCGGGGGGGGCAGGCTGTGGTGGGCGAGCATGGGCAGGTCGTGCCCGGTGATGATGTCCTGGCGCTGGTGGCTGGCAGCCGTCGGGGCCAGGTTCTGGCGTTGTGCGGGCTTGGCCAGCGCCTGCTCTACCGCACGCAGCAGTTTTTGCAGCGTGATCGGTTTTTCAAGAAAGGCACTGGCGCCGTACTTGGTGGCTTCTACCGCTGTGTCGATGGTGCCGTGGCCGCTCATCATGATCACCGGCATCTGCAGCATGCCGCCGGCCGACCATTCTTTGAGCAGCGTGACGCCGTCGACATCAGGCATCCAGATGTCCAGCAGCACCAGGTCGGGCCGCAGCAGTTCGCGCACCTGGCGCGCCTGCGCGGCGTCTTCGGCCAGCTCGACCGTGTGGCCCTCGTCGGTGAGGATTTCTGACAGCAGGGCGCGGATGCCGAGCTCGTCGTCGACTACCAGGATTGTTGCCATGCCCTCTTACTGATGCTGTGTTGCGCTGCCGGTGGCCGCCAAGGCGGTGTCGGCTTGTGGGCCGGCCGCTGTTGCAGCCGGCGTGGCGGCAAAGGTTGAAAATGATAACGAAACCCGGGCGCCTGTCACGGGCCCATCGGGTTCGTCCCCCACATGAATGTTGGCCACACGCAGCCGCGCGCCGTGTTCGTCGGCAATTTTCTTCACCACCGCCAGGCCCAGGCCGGTGCCTTTGGCCTTGGTGGTGACGTAGGGCTCAAACGCACGCTTGAGCACCTTGTCGGCAAAGCCGGGGCCGTTGTCGATGACCGTCAAACGCACCGCACGCAGTTCGCCGTTTTCGCCGCGTGCTGCGCTGGTGATGAGCTCGACCTGGCCGTCGGGCCGGTCGGCCACCGCGTCGAGCGCGTTTTGCACGATGTTGTGGATGACCTGCCGCAGTTGCGTGGCGTCGCCCATGATGCGGGGCAGGCCGGGCTCAAGGTGTGACGTGAGCAGGCCGTTGTCCAGCGCCTGGCCGTACAGCGCCAACACTTCAGAAGCCAACGCGCCCAGTTCCAGCGGCTTCATCTGGGCGGCGGGCAGGCGGGCGTAGTCGCGGAATTCATTGACCAGCGTCTGCATGGCCTGCACCTGGGCCACGATGGTGTTGACCGAGCGCAGCAGCAGGGACTGGTCGGCACCTTCAAGCTTGTGGCCCAGGCGGTGTTGCAGCCGCTCGGCCGACAGCTGAATGGGCGTGAGCGGGTTCTTGATTTCGTGCGCCAGCCGGCGGGCCACTTCGGCCCAGGCGGCGCTGCGCTGGGCGGACACCACCTCGGTGATGTCGTCAAACACCATCAGC
>CAZUKT010000838.1:0-1632 GCA_964620975.1 uncultured Rubrivivax sp.
GGAGCGCTACCCCGACATCGCGCCGACCCGCATTTCCATCAACACCAGCTACCCCGGCGCGTCGGCGCGCACCATCGAGGACTCGGTGACGCAGATCATCGAGCAGAACCTGAAGGGCATCGACGGGCTGCTGTCCATCGAGTCGTCTAGCAACGCATCGGGCAACGCCAGTAGCCAGCTCAGCTTCGTTGCCGGTACCAACCCCGACACGGCGCAGCTTCAAGTGCAGAACAAGGTGCAGCAGGCGGTCTCCCGGCTGCCACAGGCGGTGCAGGCGCGAGGCGTGCGGGTGACCAAGGCCGGCACCGACTTCCTGATGGTCATCTCGCTCAACAGCGATGACCCTGCCGTGACCTCGGCCGACATGGGTGACTATCTGTCGAGCACGCTGGTCGACATCATCAGCCGCATCGAGGGCGTGGGCGACGTCAACGTCTTCGGTTCGGGTTATGCCATGCGAATCTGGCTTGATCCACAGCGGCTACAGCGTTACGCGCTGGTACCGGGCGACATTCGTGCGGCACTGCTGGCACAGAATACGGAGGTCTCGGCGGGCCAGATCGGCGCATTGCCGTCCCCCGAGGGCCAGCGTTTGACGGCCATTGTCACCGCACGTGCCAAGCTCCAGACGGCCGAGGAATTCCGCAAGGTTGTGCTGCGCGTGCAGCCCGATGGTTCAGCATTGCGCCTGGGTGACGTGGCTCGCGTGGAGCTGGGCCGCGACAGCTACACCACCAACATCCGTAGCAGTGGCCGCGTGGCGGCCGGCATGGCCATCTTTCCGGCCAGCGGCGCCAATGCCCTGGTCACGGCGAACGCCGTAAAGGCCAAGCTGGATGAACTGGCTCCGTTTTTACCGCCAGGGATGAAGACCACAGTCACTTTCGACACCACACCGTTCATCAGCGTCTCCATCAAGGGGGTCGTGGTGACACTGATCGAAGCCATGGTGCTGGTGGTCGCCATCATGTACCTCTTCATGCAGAACCTGCGCGCCACACTGGTGCCGGCGATTGCCGTGCCGGTGGTGCTGCTCGGGACCATGGGCGTGCTGGCGGTGGCCGGCTTCTCTATCAATACGCTGACCATGTTCGGCCTGGTGCTGGCCATCGGCCTGCTGGTGGACGACGCCATCGTCGTCGTCGAAAACGTGGAGCGCCTCATGCGGGAAGAAGGCCTGTCGCCGCGCGACGCCACCAAGCGCAGCATGGCCGAAATCAGCGGGGCGCTGGTGGGCATTGCCGTGGTGCTGTCGGCGGTGTTCATCCCGATGGCCTTTTTTGGCGGCTCCACCGGCGTGATTTACCGCCAGTTCAGTATCACCGTGGTCAGCGCCATGGTGCTGTCGGTGCTGGTAGCGATGAGCCTGTCGCCGGCGCTGTGCGCCACGCTGCTCAAGCCGGTGCACCAAGGCGAGCACGCCGCGCACGGCGGCCCGTTCGGGCCTATGCTGGACCGATTCTTTGGCGGTTTCAACCGCGGCTTTGACCGTTTCACCGGACGCTACGTCGTACAAGTGGGGTGGCTGTCGGCGCGCAGCTGGCGCAGCTTGGCGGTTTTTGTGTTGTTCATCGCCGGCACTGCGGCGCTGTACAAGACGCTGCCCACCAGTTTCCTGCCTGACGAAGACCA
>CAZUKT010000839.1:0-1630 GCA_964620975.1 uncultured Rubrivivax sp.
CGCCCGGCGCAGGCCGCCGCGTTGGGCGCCACTGTGCAAGGCCTGCTGGACCACGCCCGTGCCCACAACCCCGAACTGGCCGGCATGCGCGCCGAGGCTGACGCCGCGGGCGAACGTGTGCAGCCTGCCGGCGCCTTGCCCGACCCCATGGTGCGCCTGGAGCTCATGGACATCAACAACCTCACGCGCACCGTGCTGCCCACACGGGCGCCGAGCCGCGTGGGCGAGGTGCGCTACACGCTGCTGCAGAGCCTGCCCGCCTGGGGCAAGCGCGACTTGAGGCGCAGCGTGGCCGAGGCCGACGTGCAGCAGGCTGGCGCCCGCACTGACGTGGTGTGGGCCGAACTGGCCACCAAGATCAAGACCGGGTATGCGCAGTACTTCCAGGCCGCCGGCAGCGAACGCCTGACGCAGGAGGTGGTGGACCTGATGCAGCGGCTGGCGCAATTGGCGCAGTCGCGCTACGCCAGCGGCCTGGCGGGGCAGCAAGACGCTTTGCGCGCGCAGCTGGAACTCACGGCGATGCGCGCCGAACTGATCGAGCTGGACAACAACAAACGGCAACTGCGCGCCCGGCTCAATGCCTGGCTGGCACGCGACACGGCAGCACCGCTGGCCGACCCTGCGGCGCTGCGGCCCCTGCCCGAGCTGAGCACGCTGGACGCGCCCACGCTGGTGCAGCGTGCGCGCCAGCACAACCCGCAGTTGCGTGCCGAAGAGGCGGCTTTGCTGGCGGCGCAGCGCAAGAGCGAGCTGACGCTGCGCAACCGCAGCCCCGACCTGCAGGTGGGTGTGTCGCCCACGCAGATGGGCTCGCGCATCACGTCCTGGGCCGTGATGCTGGAAATGAACATTCCGCTGCAACAGGGCACACGCCGTGCCGAAGAGCGCGAGGCCGAGGCCATGGTCAGCGCTGCGCGCGCACGCCAACAGGCAGCCGCCAACGGCCTGCTGGGTGAACTGGGTGAACAACTTGCCGGCATTGAATCTGCCCGGCGCAGCGAGGCGCTGATCACCACCCAACTGCTGCCGCAGTCAGAGCTGAACCTGCGCTCGGCACTGGCCGCCTACGAGAGCGGAAAGCTCGACTTTGCGGCGGTGCTGGACGCGCAGCGCCAGTCCGCCAAGGCGCGGCAAGACCGCTTGAAAGTGCAGACCGAGGCGCAGATGCGCCTGGCCGAAATTGAACGCATCGTGGGAGAAGACCTGTGAACGCTGCCAAGACATTGTTTGCCGTGCTGGTGCTGGGTGCCGTGGGCGCCGGCGGCTACTTCTGGGGCAGCCGCGCGCCCATGGCCACCGGTGCCCAGGCTGATGCCGCCGCCGCCGCAGCCACGGCGGCCGCCTCAGCCCCCTCCGCGCCGCGCAAGCTGCTTTACTACCGCAACCCCATGGGGCTGCCCGACACCTCCACCACGCCCAAGAAAGACCAGATGGGCATGGACTACATCGCTGTGTACGAAGGCGAAGACGACAGCAGCGGCGAGCCCTCCACAGCCGCCGCCGGCAGCGTGCGCATCAGCACCGAAAAGGTCCAGAAGCTGGGCGTGCGCACGGCAGCAGCCAGCATGCAGCCGCTGGGCCGCACGCTGCGCTCGTGGACCTCGGTGAACAACCTCGGCACGCCCAC
>CAZUKT010000840.1:0-1627 GCA_964620975.1 uncultured Rubrivivax sp.
AGGAAGGCTTCGAGTGCGGCATCAAGCTGAAGAACTACAACGACATCAAGGAAGGCGATCAGTTGGAGTTCTTCGAAGTCAAGGAAGTGGCACGCACGCTGTAAGGCGGGCAACGACGCTACCAAGCGACAAGCCCCGCCGAGACCCGGCGGGGCTTGTTCATTCTGGGCAATGCACACCATGCGACACAAAAAAGCCGTCCCGAACCGCAGCTTCCGCGTCGCTGACCAGATTCAGCGCGATGTGTCTGAACTCATCCGCGATCTGAAGGATCCGCGCCTGGGCATGGTCACCATCAACAGCGTGGACGTGACACCCGACTATGCCCACGCGCAGGTTTACTTTTCGGTGCTGATTGGCGACGCCGTGGAAACCGCTGCCGCGCTCAACGAGGCGGCGGGCTTCATCCGCAACAGTCTGTTCAAGCGGCTGTCCATCCACACCGTGCCCACCTTGCACTTTCACTTTGACAAGACCACCGAGCGTGCGGCCGACTTGTCGGCGTTGATCACCAAGGCCAACTCGGTGCGGGCCAAGGAAGATTGATGACGGGCATGCTCCCTCACCCCAACCCTCTCCCGCCAGCGGGAGAGGGGGCCAACTCCCTCTCCCCCGCGCCGGGGGAGAGGGCGGGGGTGAGGGGTGCCCGCCCGCCCAGGCAGCCCCGCCGCGTAGTGCACGGCGTGCTGTTGCTCGACAAGCCCCTGGGCTGGACGAGCAACGACGCGCTGCAAAAGGCCAAGGGCATATTGCGCGCTGAAAAGGGTGGCCACACCGGCACGCTGGACCCGCTGGCCACAGGACTGCTGCCGTTGTGTTTTGGCGCGGCCACCAAGTTCAGCCAGGCCAGCCTGGATGCCGACAAGCGGTATGTGGCCACACTCCGGCTCGGCCAGCGCACCACCACGGGTGACCGTGAGGGCGATGTCATCGATGAGCGGCCCGTGATTGCCGACCGCGCTGCCATTGACGCCGCCTGCGCAAGGTTCACGGGCGCCATTGACCAGACACCACCCATGCACTCGGCGCTCAAGCACGAAGGCAAGGCCTTGTACGAATACGCCCGCGCCGGGGTGGACGTGGCACGTGCCGCTCGCCGCGTCACCGTTCATGCCATCGACATCATCAGTTGGCAAGATGCTGAGCTGGTGCTGGACGTGCGCTGCAGCAAGGGCACCTACATCCGCACGCTGGCTGAAGACATCGGCGCGGCGCTGGGTTGTGGTGCCCACCTCAGTGCCCTGCGCCGCACCGGCAGCGGCGCCTTGAACGTGGCCCAGACCGTGACCCTGCAAACCTTGCAAGCCCTGACCGAAACCGAGCGTGACGCGCTGCTGCTGCCGCCCGACGTGCTGGTGGCCGGCTGGCCTGCGGTGCACCTGCCCGACGACGAAGCCGGCCGTTTCCTGACCGGCCTGCGCCGCCGGGTGGTGATGGACGACACGCCCGCCGTGCGTGTTTACCGCCGCCCGCCAGAGCCCCCCGACGCACCGCGCGCCTTTTTAGGCACCGCCCATATCACCGCAGGCGAATTGATCGCTGACCGCCTGCTGAGCCCCATGGAAGTCCAGGACGCCAAATGAGCCACCCCATTCGCAACATCGCCATCATTGCCCACGTTGACCAC
>CAZUKT010000841.1:0-1619 GCA_964620975.1 uncultured Rubrivivax sp.
GTCGCGCAGAAACTCGCGCGTCAGGCCCATGCGCGACTTCCACATCACCACTTCGGGGTCAAACCAGTTCCAGCTGTCTTCAGGCAGCACCCGTGTACCTACTTTGGGGCCGGTCACGAGCAGGCCTTTTGCCACCAATGACTTGACGGCTTCGCGAACCACGGTGCGGCTGACGCCCAGCTCTTCGCACAACAGCGGCTCAGGTGGAATGGCCAGGCCGGCCGGGTAACGGCCGCCCACAATGGCCTCGCCCAGCAGGTCCAGCGTGTGGCCATGAACGTTCTTGGCCATCAGTCGCGAACAAACAAGGTGGTCAGCGGATCGGCCCCCACCTGCCGTCTCCAGTGCCCGTGCACGTTGGCGTCGAAGGTGGCACCGGCAGGCAGGCCGTCAGCCGAATAAAAGTGCTCACCCGGGCCAAACACACGGGAGCTGCCGTCTTGCAGGCCGATCTCCATTTGCCCGCCCAGGATGAAGACCCATTGCGGGTTGTCGGTGCAATGAAACTGGCTGCGAAAGCCCACCGGGCTCATGCGCAGCTGATAGCCGCCGCTGTGCGCCAGCGCTGACAAGCGCGCCGTGGGCTTGCCTTCGGTCAAGGGCACGGTTTCTTCACGAAAACGCGCCCGGCCATCGCTGGCCGTGTGGAGAATGATTTTGGTGAAATTCATGTCAACGGGGTGGAATTGGTCCAGAGGCTAGGTTGCGCGCGCATCGTGCTCATGCTACGGCCTGCAGGTGCTGGCAAATGGCGTCTGCCAAATCCACGGGTGCCAAGGCGACGTCCAGCGTGAACGCATGTTCGTCAGCCTCAGGCATTTGCAAGGTGCTCAGCTGGCTGGCCAGCAGCGAGGCCGGCATGTAGTGCCCGCTGCGCGCGCGCAGCCGCTCGGCAAGCAATGCGGGTGCGCCCATCAGGTGCACCAGCCGCAATCCCGGTGCAGCCATGCGCAAGCGGTCGCGGTAAGCCCGTTTGAGCGCCGAGCAGCTCACCACCACACCGGGTGCCGACGCACGCTGCAGCACCTCGGCCAGGGCGTCGAGCCAAGCCTTGCGGTCTTCGTCAGTCAGGGGCGTGCCGGCAGCCATGAGTGCCACGTTGCCGGGCGGGTGCAGTTCGTCACCTTCCACGTAGCGCAAGCCCAGGCGCGACGCCACCTGGTGCCCGACGGTGCTCTTGCCGCAGCCGCTGACACCCATTACCACCACGCACAAGGGTCTGTGCAAGTGCATGGGCGCAGCCGTCAGCCCAGCCTGGCGCCCGAACCGGCGTCAAAGACGTGGGCCATGGCCGGATCCAGGCTCAGGAAAATGGTGTCGTCGGGCTGCGCCAGCGTGCGGCCATGCATGACCACCACAACCTGTTCAGTCCCCACCTGCAGCAGCAGTTCGGTTTCGGCGCCGGTGGGCTCCACCACCACCACCTGGGCAGGAATGCCCTGCGGGCTGACCACCAGATCGGTGGGGCGTATGCCGTACTGCACGGCTTGCCCCTCTTGGCCTATGCCCGGCAACACCGGCCAGCGCGCACCCAGTGCTTCAACGGCGCCCCCACGCACGGTGCCGGCAAACACATTCATGGCCGGGGAGCCGATGAACTGCGCCACGAACAGGTTGCC
>CAZUKT010000842.1:0-1257 GCA_964620975.1 uncultured Rubrivivax sp.
TGAGCTCGATCTCCTTGGCCACCGACACGCCGTCCTTGGTGACGGTGGGGGCGCCGAAGCTGCGCTCGAGCACGACGTTGCGGCCCTTGGTACCCAGCGTGACCTTCACGGCGTTGGCCAGGATGTTGACGCCCTCGACCATGCGGTGACGGGCATCAGAGCCGAAGACTACGTCTTTTGCTGCCATTTTTTCTTAACTCCAGATATCGGTTGTGTTCTGACTTACTTTTCGATGACCGCGAAGAGGTCTTCCTCGCGCATCACCAGCAGTTCTTCGCCATCGACCTTGACGGTCTGGCCGGAGTACTTGCCGAAGAGCACGCGGTCGCCGACGGCCACGTTCGGGGCGACGAACTCACCCTTGTCGTTGCGCTTGCCGGGACCCACGGCCAGCACCTCGCCCTGGTCGGGCTTCTCGGCGGCGTTGTCGGGGATGACGATGCCAGAGGCAGTCTTGGTTTCGTTTTCCAGGCGCTTGACGATCACGCGGTCGTGCAACGGACGAAGCTTCATCACATCTCCTTGAGAGTGTTCATGGGGGGTCGGACAGTTGCCGGCCGTCTCGGCCATGCCCGGCTGGGCTCGGCGTCGCCAACGGCTGCGGCGGCTGTTAGCACTCAGGTATTGCGAGTGCTAGCAGAGCAATTATAGGGTCGGGGCGACCGCCTTCAAGTGCGGGTGATCAGTGCACGAGAATAAGTGGAAACCCTAGTGTCGGCCGGGGCCCGACGGGCCGCCAGCGTCGTCGCCCGCGACGCCCGCACCACCTGCGATACCCGGATCGGGCGGGGTCGACTCGGGCACGCGGTACGACTCGTCTGCCCAGGCGCCGAGATCGGCCTGGCGACAGCGTTCGCCGCAAAAGGGTCGCCAGGGGTTGCCCGGGCCATAGGCGCTGGGCCCACCGCAACCCGGGCAGCGCACGGTGCGCGCCGCGCCGCCACCCTGCGCCGGGCTCATCCGCACAGCGTGAGCACGAAGCTCGCGTCTTCTGCCGCAGGCTTCAGTCGCGCGTCCGCATCGGGCCGCATCATGCGCACCGACACCATCAGCCGGTGGCCGCTGATCTCCGGCACGAGGCCCAGCGCCCCGTCGATCTGCAGGCGCAGCAGGTGGTAGTGCCTGCCTTCCGGCAGGCGCTGCTGGAATTGACCGGCCGAGGCGTGCATGCGCTGCGTCACCCCGCCGTCCCGCAGCAGTCCCATCAGCAATTGCAGCGCCTGTGCCAGCGGCGTCAGGCAGGCTGCCCAGCGCTCC
>CAZUKT010000842.1:1267-1615 GCA_964620975.1 uncultured Rubrivivax sp.
GCAGGCGCTGCTGGAAGTGCCCGGCCTGGGCCACGACCTTCTGTGCACCTCCGCCGTCGCGCAGCAGCCGCAGCATCATGCCCAGCGCCTCGGCCAGCGGCACGAGTGCGCCGACCCAGCCCTGCAGGTCGGCACGCCGGCGCTCGCTCGGGTGTTGCTGCCAGGCGTAGTAGCCGGGCAGGTCGAACTCGCAGGTGCCCCCCGGAATCGCGATCCGGCTGCGAATGCCCATCAGCCACTCGTTGGCAGCCAGCGACTGGCCCACCTTGCCCTGCACCGCGTTGAGCGCGGCGTGGGCGTGGTCCACCCGGCTCAGGGTCGCCTCGAGAACCGCCTCGGCGATCGCCG
>CAZUKT010000843.1:0-1610 GCA_964620975.1 uncultured Rubrivivax sp.
AAGTCGGGCGACTGGCAGGTGGCCAGCGTGCAGGCACCCTCCACCGGTGGCACCCCCTTCATGGACTTGGCGCAAGACACCGCAACGCTGGACTATTCTGGGCTGGCCACGAAGGTCATGCGCTCCCGACGCGCCGGAACGGGACAGAGAACGCGGTGCGGATACGGGCCCACGGCGTCGGTGCGCAGCGGCTGACGCGCCCGGTACAAAGCTAGCCCTGAGCTCAGGCCGCCAAAACCCCGGGGATGGATTTCGACGGCAGCACCGCCGTGGCCTCGAGTTCAATCTTGCCCGGGTGGTCCAGCAGGTCGGCCACGAAGATCATGCTCATGGCCGGGTAGTGTTTGCCCATCAGGCGGCGCCACACGGCGCCCAGTTGTGCGCGTGCCGCCAGGTAGGCCGGTTTGTCGCAGCAAAAGGCCGTCATGCGGCAGATGTGGCGCGGTTCACCGCCGGCCTGCGCCAGCACCGCCAGCACATTCATCAAGGCCTGTTCAAACTGCGGCAGGATGTCTTCGGACTCGAACACCTGGCGTGCGTTCCAGCCCACCTGGCCGGCGATGAAGACGATGCGGCCGGCCTCGACCTCTATGCCGTTGGCGTAGCCGATGGGGGCGTCCCAGCCCGGGGGTTGCAAAGGGTGCATGGCGTTTGCTTTCAGTCGGTGTAGCTTGGGGGGTCGGGGTCGTCGGCCCAATCGCCGTCGGGTTCGGGCACCTTCTTGATCCAGGCGCGCACGAGTTCCACGTGCTCCTGCTCTTCGCGCTGCAATTCCAGCGCTGCGCGGCGCACGCCCTCATCGGTGGCCGCCTCGGCAAGTTGGCCGAAGAATGCTTCGGCGCGCTGCTCGGCGGCCAGTGCCAGCTGCAATGCGTGCCAGGGTTGCATGAGGTAGTGCACGTCTTCTATGGGCACCGTCTCAGGCGCTTCAAAGCCGGGCCAACCCACGGCGCCAGCCGGCGGTACGGTCGCATCGGTCCAACCCATTTGCGCCATGATCTCGACGGCGTGCTTGCCTTCGTAGCCGGCCATGGTGCGAAACAGGGCCGCCACTTCCTTGTTGTTGTGCACGTCCATCGCATCGGCAAATTCGGTGTAGCGCGCCACGGCTTCGCGCTCCATCAGCAGGGCTTGCGCCATGAAGTCCTGCAGGCTGCGGGGCCCGGCGCTCACAGTACAAACTCCGCAGCAAGGTCGGCCACCCGCTTGGTGGCCTTGCCGGCCCGTGACTCGTAGGGCTGGCGGCCACCTGCATAGAGCACACCAATGTTGAAGCCGTCGTCGGTCATGATGCGGCGAGCCGCGCGCGCCGGGTCGTCGGTGGCCGCCACCGCCGCCGGGTGCACGTGCTTGCGCCACTCACGCTGTTCGGGCCGGAAGGTGACGCAGGGGCTCAGGACCTCGATGAAGGCAAAACCCGGGTGGCGTATGGCCTTGGCGATGATCTCGGCCGTGCCGGTGGGATCACCCGAAAAGGCCCGGGCCACGAAGCTGGCGCCAGCGGCCAGCGCGATGACCAGCGGGTGGAACGAGCGGGTGCCCGTGCCGCCGGGCGAAAGCTTGTTGTCCCAGTCGGGCTCGGTGGTGGGCGAGGCCTGCCCCTTGGTCAT
>CAZUKT010000844.1:0-1610 GCA_964620975.1 uncultured Rubrivivax sp.
GACCGTGTCTTTGCCGAGTTCCTGCGTGAATACGCCGCCGGCCGCACGCCCAACCCCGACGTGCTGTGCAATGCCGAAATCAAGTTCAAGGCCT
Organism: uncultured Rubrivivax sp.; assembly: GCA_964620975.1. Lineage (GTDB taxonomy): Bacteria > Pseudomonadota > Gammaproteobacteria > Burkholderiales > Burkholderiaceae_C > Rubrivivax. Next base: position 95 of record CAZUKT010000844.1, read on the forward strand.
TTCTGGACCACGCCTTGCGCCTGGGCGCCGAGAAGATTGCCACCGGCCACTACGCACGGGTCCGTGAAAGCAACGGGGCTTTTGAACTGCTCAAGGGCCTGGACCCGGCCAAGGACCAAAGCTACTTTCTGCATCGGCTGAACCAGGCGCAACTGGCCAAGACGCTGTTCCCGGTGGGTGAATTGCCCAAGACCGAGGTGCGGCGCATTGCCGAGCAGGTGGGCCTGCCGAACGCCAAGAAGAAAGACAGCACCGGCATCTGTTTCATTGGCGAGCGGCCCTTTCGCGAGTTTCTCAACCGCTACCTGCACCATGCGCCCGGCCCCATGGTGGACGAAAAGGGGCACGAGGTGGGCCGCCATGTGGGCCTGAGCTTTTACACACTGGGCCAACGTCAGGGCCTGGGCATTGGTGGCGTGGCCGCAGGCGCTGCCGCCGACGGCACGCATGCACCTTGGTACGTGGCGCACAAGGACCTGGCCCACAACACACTGCATGTGGTGCAGGGCCACGCGCACCCGTGGCTGCAGTCAAGCTGGCTGGAAGCTGGCGACGTCAGCTGGGTGGCGGGCACGCCGCCCGCGCCGGGGGCCCTGGCGGCCAAGACACGCTACCGGCAGGCCGACGCAGCGTGTGTGTCCAGTGCAGCGCAAGACGGATTCAGGCTCGACTTTGCGCAAGCGCAGTGGGCCGTGACACCGGGGCAGAGCGCCGTGCTTTACGACGGCGATGTGTGTCTGGGCGGCGGTGTCATTGCGCGCGCTGCGACTCCGCCGGTGGCGGCCGCCGTGCCTGCTGCGGCACGCCGGCCGCGAGGCCGCCGCAGGGCTTGAAAACGCGTGAAGGCTGCCCTTGGCGCTGGCCGCTGGGGCGGCTGGGGCAGGGCAGCGCTGCCAGCCGCGTCACACCACGGGTGGCGGGGTGGCTTGCAGCTTCTTCCAGGCCTGGAAACCACCGTCCACCGACAGCGCCTTGGGGTAGCCCAAAGAGCGCAGCAAACGCGCCGCATACAGGCTGCGCCGGCCGCTGTTGCAGATGCACAGCACCACGTGGTCGTGCACGTGGTGCACCTTGTTGATCATGGTGAAGAAACCCTGCACGTCCAGGTCGTTGGGTTTGCCGGCGTCCAGCGTGTCTTGTTCGTCCTCGCTCAAGGTGTGGCCGAGCAGGCGCTTCACTTCAAACAACGGTATGTGCACGGCACCGGGTATGGCGCCTTTCATGTCGACTTCAAAGTTCTGGCGTATGTCCACCAGTGTGCCCAGGCCGAGATGGCACAACTCCAGGGCGCTTGGCAGGGAAATGGCCAGGCGCTCGGCTTCGACTTCAGCGGGTGTGGGGGCGGCAAGTGGCATGGGTGTCCTGCGGGGCGCCGGCCGGTGTGGCCGTGGCGGTGGGGCGCATTTTGCAGCGGGGCAAGCGGTGCCGCAGCGGCGCTTCGCTCATGGATGGCCGCCCGCAGCCTGGCGCGTGCTGCTGGCCGTGGCCAAGCCACTGGCCAAGCCGCAGGGTGGGC
>CAZUKT010000845.1:0-1596 GCA_964620975.1 uncultured Rubrivivax sp.
GTGCCGCCCGGGGTGCCTTCGGGAAGGGAAAAGGGCGTTTGAAAAACCTATTCCCGGCCCAGCGCGGTGGTCAGCAGGTCGGCCAGTGTTTCCTGCCGGTTGGCGAAGTGCAGGGTGAGCATGCGCAGCGGATTGTGCCCATCGCCAGGCTTGCACCTGTCCCGGCGCGGATCCGCGATTACGTGCCAGGAAGGCGAAAGGCGTGTTGGTCGGCAACGGGCCCGCCAGCCATCGGCGCCGGCTGGCGGGTTCCGTGCAAACGGCTGGCGACTGCCGATGCCTCTGCTGCAGATCGCCGCATCGGCTGTGGTGCTTGTTACCATCCACCGCTTGATTCGGTTCGCATCCGGGGTGTTGTGCTTTGGGCACGCGTCCCGTCCACAACGGAGATGCGAATGAAGCGCAATGAAAAGCGGACCACGGTGCCAGGCCGGCTGTCCATCCTGTGTCTGGTGGCGTTGCTGGCGGGTTGCGGCGGCGGCGGTGGTGGTGACGACACCGTCACGACAGTGCCGGGCCCTGTGGACGCCACGCTGACCGGCGTCATGGTGACGCCCACCGGTGCCCCCTGCACGGACACCAGCATCGACGCCACCGGCGGCCTGCGCTTCGAGACCTCGGCACCGCGGGGTGCCCAGGCCTACGGTTGTTTGGCGGTCGACGCCGCGGCGGCGCAGCCGGTGTTCGACGGCACGCAATCGCTGCGCTTCGAGGTCCGGCCTGGTGACTGCAGCGCCAACGATTTCGGGTACAGCGACTGCCCCAACGACCGCAGCCGCCACGAGATCAACGAGTCCAGCCGCCCGGGCACCCAGGGCAAGCTGGTCGTCTACGAGATGCGTGTCTTCGTGCCCGCCCAGCCGCGCTTGTTCCCGCAGGGCGGCAATGTGCTGTTCCTCACGCAGATCAACTTCACGCAGGATGATCTCTACGGCACCACGGCCTACCTGGAAGTGGGCAGGTCCGGCGAATTGCTGGTCCGCACGCACGTCGGCTTCACCTGGGACATCCTGAAACAGCACGTCGTGCATGCCAATCCGGTCGACCGGTGGGTGCATGTGCGCTTCGAGATCAAGTCCACCGCGCAGCCCGATGGCTACATCAAGGTCTACGTCGATGGGGTGCTGAAGGTCGACGAGGTGCGGGCTACGCTGCCCAATGCCTCGGCCGGACACTCGCTGAGGCTGGGCATCTACAACGCCTTCCTCAGCAGGGCGTCCGAGCCGTACCGCACCCAGGTGGTGTACTTCGACGGCATCAAGAAGCAGGTGAACTGAAGCCCGTCGGGCGCGGCCGGTCGCGATGGACGCTGCGCCCGGCCCACCCGGGCCCGGCAGTCAGATCACGTTCTGCGCCCGCAACGTGGCAATCGCATCGGCGCTGTAGCCCAGTTCGCCCAGCACCGCGTCGGTGTGCTCGCCGATGGTGGGGGCGCGCTGGCGCGGCACGGCCTGCGTCTCGCTCATCCAGATCGGCACATTGGCCACCGGCGCCGGCACCCGCAGGCCAGGGTAGTCCACCGGCTGCATGATGCCCAGCGCCTGCACCTGGGGGTGGTCGAGCGACTGCTGCGGGCTGAGCACCGGCGCGGCCGGG
>CAZUKT010000846.1:0-1594 GCA_964620975.1 uncultured Rubrivivax sp.
GGGTCGCGTCGCGAAACTCACTGCGCGCCTTGCAGGCGCTCCGTTCAAACAATCGCGCCGAGTCAGTCTTTGATGCGCGCTGCGCGCGCCGACCCCGGGCTTGCGTTCCTCGCCGCACCAGAAATCGCCCCTGCCGAACACCACCCACCGCGAGCACAAAGTGTTGGCGGTTCGGGGCACGCCACCGCCTGCGGTTTCAAAGGCCTGCCCGGGCAGGCTGCAGCGCGCCTCTGGGGCGCTGAGGAGCACAGGGCTTGCGGCCGCGCGCGCCAGCGCGCATCAAAAACTGACTCGGCGCGATTGTTTGAGCGTAGCGAACGCAGTTCGCGCAGCGAGTTCCGCGACGGGGCCGCATGCCCGATGCAGTGCGCCCGGACGCAAAACAGTCCCTGCGGACTGGTTTGTGCCTGGCGCACGCCCTGGCGCCTGCAAGCGCCAGGGCACGCAAGGCAGTCGGCGCGCAGCGACGACCGCTCCAGTGAAGCGCTGCAGCCTGCCCGGGCAGGCCTTTGCCACGCGACAACCCCGCACGCCCACAGCGAGCCCGAACGATCACCCTTCCAGCATCCGCACCTTCACGCTCTTGCCCTTGACCCGCCCGTCCTGCAGCTTGCGCAGGGCCTGCTGGCCGATCTGCCGGTCCACCGCCACGTAGGTGGAAAACTCATTGACGTTGATCTTGCCGATCTGGGTGCCGGCAAAACCCATGTCCTTGGTCAGCGCACCCAGCACGTCACCGGCGCGGATCTTTTCTTTGCGGCCACCCAGGATCTGAATGGTCTGCATGGGCGGGCGCAGGGGGTCGGCGCTGGCGGGCGTCAGCTCGGCCAGCGGTTGCCACACCGACGTGAAGGCCAGCGCCTTTTCAATGTTGCCCACACGCCCCATCTCGTCCACGCTGGCCAGGCTGAAGGCCCAGCCTTCTTCGTCAACCCGCCCGGTGCGGCCAATGCGGTGCGTGTGGGTGTCGGGGTCGGGTGTGATTTCCACGTTGATCACCGCTTCAAGCTGCGTGATGTCCAGCCCGCGTGCGGCTATGTCGGTGGCCACCAGCACGCTGGCGCTGCGGTTGGCAAAACGCACCATCACCTGGTCGCGGTCGCGCTGCTCCAGGTCGCCATGCAATTCCAGCGCCGCAAAGCCCTGGGCGCGCAGCACCGCCACCAGGTCGCGGCACTGCTGCTTGGTGTTGCAGAAGGCCAGTGTGCTGACGGGCCGGAAGTGGTTCAGCAGCAGGCCCACGGTGTGCAGGCGCTGGTCTTCGGTCACTTCATAAAAGCGCTGCTTGATCTTGCTGGCGGTGTGCGCAGACAGCAGCTTCACCTCTTTGGGCTCGCGCATGAAAGCGGCCGCCAGCTTGGTGATGCCTTCGGGGTAGGTGGCTGAAAACAGCAGCGTCTGGCGCTGTTTGGGGCACTGCTTGGCGACCACGGCGATGTCGTCGAAAAAGCCCATGTCCAGCATGCGGTCGGCTTCGTCGAGCACCAGGGTGTTGAGCGCTTCAAGGTTCAGGCTGCCGCGTTCCAGGTGGTCCATGATGCTGCCCGGTGTGCCCACCACGATGTGCGCGCCGTGCTCCAGGCTGGCCAGTTGC
>CAZUKT010000847.1:0-1591 GCA_964620975.1 uncultured Rubrivivax sp.
GACCACGCAGACGCTGCCGGTGCTGACCTACCTGAAGAACTGGGACAAGCTGTTCCAGAGCCCGTTCAAGAGCGACGTGTACTTCTTCAGCACCCGCCAGCAGATTGATCGCCGCTGGGGCACGACGCAGCCCATCACCATCCGCGACAAGGACTTCGGCGCCGTGCGGCTGCGCGCCTTTGGCAACTACGCCTACAGCATTGCCGATGCCAAGCTCTTTCACACCACCATCAGCGGCACCCGCGACCGCTACACGGTAGAAGACCTGGACGGCCAGTTGCGCGGCCTGATGCTGCAGCACATCAGCGACGCCGTGGCACAAAGTGGTGTGCCGTTTCTTGACCTGGCGGCCAATCAGGTGGAATTTGCCAAGCAGTTGCAAGAAGCCACTGTGGCCGAGTTTGCCAAGCTCGGCCTGATGCTGGCCAGCGTGACGGTGCAGAACGTGAGCCTGCCCGAAGAGCTGCAGAAGATCATGGACCAGAAGATTGGCATGGGCATGGTCGGCGGCGACATGGGCAAGTTCATGCAGTACCAGACGGCGCAGGCCATCCCTGAATTTGCCAAGGGCGGCGCGGGCGGTGGCAGCGGCATTGCGGGCGACGCCATGGGCCTGGGCGCGGGCGTGGCGCTGGGTCAGGTGATGGCGCAGCAGCTGAGCCAGGGCTTGCAGGGCAATGCGGCTGCGGCAGCTTCTGCCGCATCTGCGGCCGCCGCCGCACCCGCGGCCATGCGGCCCGACGAAGTGATGGCCACGCTTGAAAAGCTGGCCGACCTGAAGGCCAAGGGCATCCTCACCGAAGACGAGTTCAGCGCCAAGAAGGCCGAGTTGCTGAAGAAACTGGTGTAGCCACTGTCTGTGGCCAGCGCCTTGACCGAGAGCGTGAAAGTCCTTGATGCGACGTCGTTCTTGCCCCCTCGCCCCTTTGGGGAGAGGGCTGGGGTGAGGGGCTGTGCCTGGCACGGTGGTGCCTCGCGTGCCCTCACCCCTGCCCTCTCCCAGCGGGAGAGGGAGCCAAGTCAAAAAGCTCGCGGGCGCTGAGTGGCAACCTCACCACAGCGCGCCTACCGCGCGGCCTGCCCCAACTGCGGCGCGCCGGTTGACTTTGCCTCGGCCGCGTCGGCCAGCGCCGTGTGCAGCTTTTGCCGTAGCACGCTGGTGCGTGAAGGTGACGCGCTGCGCCGCATCGGCATCAGCGCCGAGCTGTTTGACGACCACAGCGCCCTGCAACTGGGCGTGCGGGGCACCCGCCAGGGCGTGGCCTTCACGCTTGTCGGGCGGCTGCAGTACGCCTACTTCTCTGGCCCCCGGGCTGCGGCTTCGCCTTCGCCACCCCCCGAGGGGGCCTCAGATCCGACCGGCACAGCCGGATCGGACCTCGCCCCCAAGGTGGCGCGCCTTTTGTCGGAATGGACGGGACGGCGCTGGACAATCTCGGTCAATTCCACCGATCCGGCACAGCCGACCCTGGCCGAGCAGGAGGCCTCCGCCGAGTTGCGCCGCCGCGCCGATGCCGCCGAGCACCCGCTGGTCAAGGCGGTACTGGCCGCCTTCCCCGGTGCGGCCATCGAGGCGGTGCGCGATCTGGGT
>CAZUKT010000848.1:0-1587 GCA_964620975.1 uncultured Rubrivivax sp.
TGCGGCGCACGCAGGTCATGTTCTTCATAGGTGCTGGCGTGGCTGCCGCTGAGGATGATGCCCTTGGGCGCAAAGTCGCGGATGAACGCGTCGGTGACGTCGTTGGGGTGGATCTCGCAGTACACATGCGCTTCACGCACACGGCGCGCGATGAGCTGGGTGACTTGCGAGCCGAAGTCGAGGATGAGGATCTTGTCGTGCGTCATGGCTAGGCGTGGGGCGCAGGTGAGTCGGCCCCGGGCGCTTTGGTGGCCCTGGCCGCGCGTTTGCGGAAAGTTCGAATGGCAATCACGGCGGCCGCCAACTGCAGCGCCGCGCAAGTGAAGAAGGGCAGACCCATCAGCCAGTCACCTGCGGGCCGGTGCGACACCCACCGCAGGAGTTCGAGGCCGATGATGGGGGCTACCACGGCCATCAGGCTGCTCAGCGAAGACACGGCGCCCATGGTCTGCCCTTGCTCGCGTCCGTCGGCGGCATTGGAGATGATGCTCTGCATGGCCGCCTGCGCGGTGCCGCCCAACAGGCCCAGGCAGATCACGAGGTACATCATCCACCCTTGCGTGGCCAGCCCGAAGAGCAGGTAGGACAGCGCGCCCACGCACATGCCGACGCTGGCCAGGCGCTGCGGTGAAAAGCGTGCCAGCAAGGGCTTGAGCAACACACCCTGACTGAGCGCAGACACCACACCCACGGCGAACAGCGACCAGCCCACCTGACTGGGCCCCCAACCGAACTTGAACTTGGTGTAGAGCACCCAGGTCATGTGCAACATGAACTGCGCCAACGAGCCCAGCGCAAGCACCCACACCAGCGCCCCGACGCCCGACAAGGCCGCCAGGCCACGCAGGGCGGCCACCGGGTTGGCCCGGCTCCAGCGGAAAGGCTGGCGCTTGTGCAGCGGCAGCGACTCGGGCAACACAAACAAGCCGTACAGCCCGTTGAGCAAAGCCATGGCCCCGGCCACGAAGAAGGGCAGCCGCACATTGATGTCGCCCAGCAGGCCGCCCATGACCGGCCCCAGGATGAAGCCGATGCCGAACATGGCGCCGAGCAGGCCAAAACGACGCGCGCGGTCCTGCGGCGCGGTGATGTCGGCCACGTAGGCGTTGGCAATGGAGATGTTGCTCTGCATGGCGCCCGAAAACACCCGCACCAGCACCAGCATCCACAGCGCCGTGGCCATGGCGGTGACGAAGAAGCTCAGTGCCAGCCCTGTGAAACCCAGCAACAGCACCGGGCGGCGGCCGAACCTGTCGGACAAGGCCCCGAGCACCGGAGAGCTCAAAAAGTTCGCCAGGCCGAAGGCCATGGTCACGGCCAGGAAGGCCCGTGTCTGCTCGTCGTTGGACTGGGTGAACGACCCCACGATGTGAGGCAGCACGGGCACCATCAGGCCGATGGAGATCATGTCGATCAGCACGGCCACCAGGATGAAAGGCATGGCCGCCTCGCGCCGGCCCGGCACCGTGGCTGCCGCCGGGCTGCCGGGAGGCTGGATGCTCATCGGGCTCACTCGGCCCTGTAGTTGGGCGCTTCCTTCGTGATCTGCACGTCGTGCACGTGGCTTTCACGGATGCCGGCGGTGGT
>CAZUKT010000849.1:0-449 GCA_964620975.1 uncultured Rubrivivax sp.
CAGGCCGGCAGCTTTGATCAGGGGCGTCAGGCCACCGGGCCCGGTCTGATCGGCCTGCGCACCCGCGAGCAGCAGCTCGCTAACCACGGCCTGGTGGCCGCCCGCGACTGCCAGCGACAATGCCGTCTGCCCGTTGCGGTCACGCTCGTTCGGTCGGGCGTCGCGCTGGATCAGCAGGCTGGCGATTCCGGTGTTGCCCTTGTCGGCAGCCTGCATGAGGGGTGTTGTTCCGTTCGCGCTGCCAGTGTTCACGTCTGCGCCGTGATCGAGGAGCAGTACCACGATGTCGCGATGTCCGCGCTCTGCGGCCAGGTTGAGGGCCGTCATGCCTTCCTGGTCCCGCGCCGAGATGTCGGCGCCACTGCTGATGAGTTGCTGCACGAGTTCGACATTGCCACGCCAGGCGGCATAGCTCAGCGGTGTTGCGCCGGGCAGGAGGGTCGCGGAAT
>CAZUKT010000849.1:459-1587 GCA_964620975.1 uncultured Rubrivivax sp.
TCCGGCTGCTGCAGCAAGGAGCAGCGCCGGATTGCCATGACCATCCGGCTTGTCGGGCGTTGCGCCGGCCTTGATCAGCTGGTTCAGGATGCTGGCATTGCCGGTTTGTGCGGCCATGTGCAACGCGCTGCTGCCCGTGTCGTCGGCTGCATTTGGCGTGGCCTCAGCTGCCAGCAGCAGCTGCACGGCATCCACGTGCTGCCCGGCCACCGCTTCCATGAGCGCCGTGCGTCCGTGCAGGTCGGCCACATTCACCCCGGTGCCAGTCGCCAGCAGTGTGCGCAGCGCTGCAAGATCACCGCGCTGGGCCGCAACACCCTCGATTACGCCTTCGACGACGCCCCGGTGGACTGGCTGGCGGAAGGCGCCTGGATGCCCACCACGCGCTGGGCGTGCACGCCGCACTGGTCGTTCCTGGGCGGGTGGAGTCGCGGCGACGCGGTGCTCTGGCACAAGCAGCGCTTCACCGGCGACCAATCGCTGGAAACCTTTCTCGCCATGAAGATGGAATATCCCCGTGAGCGGCAGGAATCGGAAGATCGTTTCCGCAACTTCTGCGTCACCATCTGCGGCGACGGCCACCATCCCCGCAGCGGCTACACCGGCATTTACGGCGCGCCGGACGAATACGGCAACCCGAACGCCCGCACCATCCTGCTGCGCAACGGCGTCGAGGTGGCGTCGGTGCCGCAGCCGGCCATCGATTACCGCGGCGGCGCCCATACCAAATGGTTTGAGTTGACGCTGCATAAGCGCGGCAACACGGTGGAATTCTGGACGCTGGGCCGGCAGACGCTGACCTACACCGATCCGCAGCCCATCGACGGCGGCGTGCCGGCCATCTGGACGTCGGACAACGGCATCGCGCTGGGACGCGCACGGCTGGCCTTCGCCAACCCGCCCACACCGCGCACCGACGCGCAGGTGACGCTCGACGAACCCTGGACGCCGGAATTCATGAGTCTCGGTACCACCCTCACCCTCGACTTCCCCCGCGCCTGTTCCACCACCGCACGGCCGGTGCAGTTGCAGGTGCTCCCGCGCGCGATTCCCGGCAATGCGCAGGCGACCGCGACTGCCGCCGCCCCCCGCGTCCCCGCGACGCCGCACCAGGTCGGCGCCCACTGG
>CAZUKT010000850.1:0-1586 GCA_964620975.1 uncultured Rubrivivax sp.
CTTGGGGTAACCAATGCCGGGTTTGGTTTCGACGTTGTTGAACCAGGCGTACTCCATGCCGGGGCGGCTGGTCCAGACGTTTTTGCAGGTGACCGAGCAAGTGTGGCAACCAATGCACTTGTCCAGATTGAGCACCATGCCGATTTGGGCGCGAATTTTCATGTGATTTCTCCTTAAGCGTGGGTGGCTGCTGCTGTGGATGAGTCTTCGTCATCAAGCCAATCCACCCGGGCCATCTTGCGCACCACCACAAACTCGTCGCGGTTGGTGCCTATGGTTCCGTAGTAGTTGAAGCCGTAGCTGAACTGCGCGTAGCCGCCGATCATGTGTGTGGGCTTGAGCACGATGCGTGTCACGCTGTTGTGGATGCCACCGCGCACGCCGGTGATCTGCGACCCCGGTGTGTTGATGATCTTTTCCTGCGCGTGGTACATCAGCAGCATGCCGGGGTTCACACGCTGGCTTACCACCGCACGCGCTGCAATGGCGCCGTTGATGTTGAAGACTTCGACCCAGTCGTTGTCTTCCACACCCGCCACCTTGGCGTCGTCTTCACTCAGCCACACCACCGGGCCGCCGCGGTTGAGCGTCAGCATCAGCAGGTTGTCGCTGTAGGTGCTGTGGATGCCCCACTTCTGGTGCGGCGTGATGAAGTTGAGCAGGATCTCCTTCTCGCCATTGGGCTTGATGTTGTGGATGCCGGCGGTGGTCTTCAGGTCCACCGGCGGGCGGTAGCTGCTGAAGCCTTCACCGAAGGCGATGACCCAGGGGTGGTCCAGGTAGAACTGCTGGCGGCCGGTGAGGGTGCGCCATGGAATCAGTTCATGCACGTTGGTGTAGCCGGCGTTGTAGCTGACGGTCTCGCTTTCAATGCCGCTCCAGGTGGGGCTGCTGATGATCTTGCGCGGCTGTGCCTGCACGTCGCGGTAGCGGATCTTTTCGTCTTCGCGGTACAGCGCCAGGTGGGTGTGGTCGCGCCCGGTCTGTTTGCCCAGCGCCTTCCAGGCCTTCACCGCCACGTGGCCATTCGTCTCAGGCGCCAGTTGCAGGATCACTTCACAGGCGTCGATGTCGGTCACGATCTTGGGCATGCCTTTGCTCACGCCTTCGGCCAGCGTGGTGCCGTTGAGCTGGCCCAGTTGTTCGACTTCGGTGCCGGTCTTCCAGCCTATGCCTTTGCCGCCATTGCCCAGCTTGTCCATCAAGGGGCCGAGCGCGGTGAACTTCTTGAACACGTTGGGGTAGTCACGCTCCACCACGGTGATCTGCGGCGCCGTCTTGCCGGGGATCAAATCGCACTGGCCCTTCTTCCATTCCTTCACATCAAAGGGCTGCGCCAGTTCACCGGCGGTGTCGTGCATGATGGGCGTGAGCACCACCTCGCGTTCCACGCCCAGGTGGCCCACGCAGACCTCGCTGAAGGACTTGGCAAAGCCCTTGTAGATCTCCCAGTCGCTGCGGCTCTGCCACACCGGGTCCACGGCCGCGCTCAGCGGGTGGATGAAGGGGTGCATGTCGCTGGTGTTGAGGTCGTTCTTTTCGTACCAGCTCGCCGTGGGCAGCACGATGTCGCTGTACAGGCAGGT
>CAZUKT010000851.1:0-1584 GCA_964620975.1 uncultured Rubrivivax sp.
GGTGTGGGGCAGGTGATCGGCCTCGATGCCCTGGCCGAAGGTCTTGCGGTTGCCCACGATGCCACCCACCGAAATGCCGCCAAAGTTGACGCCGTGGTAGCCACGCTCCCGCCCTATGAGCCGGGTGCGTGCGGCGTCGCCGCGCACGCGGTGGTAGGCCAGCGCCATCTTCAGCGCCGTGTCCACCGCTTCGGAGCCCGAGTTGGTGAAGAAGACCTTGTTCATGCCCGCCGGGGCGATGGCGGCCACACGCTCGGCCAGTTCAAAGGCCTTGGGGTGGGCCATCTGGAAGGGCGGGCAGAAATCCATTTCGGCCGCCTGCTGCTGTATGGCCTGCACGATGCGCGGCCGCGCGTGGCCGGCGTTGACACACCACAGCCCGGCCACGCCATCAAGGATCTGGCGGCCTTGCACGTCCCAGTAGTGCATGCCTTCGGCGCGGCTGAGCAGGCGAGGCGCCTTCTTGAACTGGCGGTTGGCGGTAAAGGGCAGCCAATAGGCGTCAAGCTTGAGGCTGCCGGTGTCGGCAGCGGCTTGCAGAAGGGCGGCATCAAGGGCCTGGTTCATGGTGTCTCCTGGCGGTGGGGCAGGGCAAAGCGGGGTGTGCGACGGCAAGGCAGCACTGTGCCGCAGTCTAGGCAGGCGGACACGCAATGTGCGTGCGCAATCGATGGGGGGCAACCCGGCTTGGCGCAATATCATGCGGTTTGCGAGTGGTACCAAACAACCCAATGCGAACATCAAGCTCAGACGTGCAACTGGATGCCATAAACAGGCACATCCTCAACGAGTTGCAGCAAGACGCCCGGCTCTCCAACCAAGACTTGGCGCAACGGGTGCACTTGTCGCCCAGCGCCTGCCTGCGGCGGGTCAAGGCGCTTGAAGACGCAGGCGTGATCGCGCAGTACGTGGCCTTGCTCAACCCCAAAGCGGTGGGGCGGCACGGCACCAGCTACACCATCATCAATCTGCAAAGCACCCAGCCGCAGCAGCTTCAAGCCTTTGAGCAGGCGGTGCGTGACACGCCCGAGATCCTGGACTGCGTGTACGTGGCCGGCGCCAGCGACTACCTGGTACGCCTGGCCTACCGCGACGCCGAAGATCTGGAGCGGCTGCACACCGACGTGTTGCAGCGCTTGCCCGGCGTGGTGCGCAGCAATTCGATGCTGGTGTTGCGCACGGTGAAAAAGACCACCGCGCTGGCGCTGTAGCCGGCAGGCGGTGCACCTGCGCTGGCCGCTTACATGACCGTGGTGCGGCCCGCCTCGCCCTTGAGCAGGGCCTCACGCTGGCGCTTGGCTGCCGGGTACACGAGCGACTCTTCCAGAGCGATGTGGTCGTGGTACAGCGCGCTGAACACGGGCAGGGCCAGGCGCAGCATGGGCAGGTCGTACCAGTTGTAGCCACCGGCAATGGCTTCCACCTGCGGGTGCAGTTCACGCCAGTCTTCTTCAATCCAGCCGTGGTCTTGCTGCAGGCGGCGCACGTGCTGGACCAGTTCAACGTCGCTGCCTGCCAGCAGGCCCGGGAAGACATGTTTTTCCTCGTCGGCGTGGTGGTGGCGGCCCGGGCCGCTGAAGAACG
>CAZUKT010000852.1:0-1582 GCA_964620975.1 uncultured Rubrivivax sp.
GGCTCGAGCGTAGCGAAGGCGGTCTACGCCAACCACCGCACGCCGCGTTGTATTCAAGGTGCTTTCTTGGCTTACTTTCTTTGCACCAGCAAAGAAAGTGAGTCGGCCGCGGGGCCGAAACCCCCGCCTGCATTGCAAACCTACACCCGGCAGCCGCACCGCGTAGCGCACGGCACTGCCAGCAAGCCAGAGCCAGAGCCAGAGCCAGACCGGGCGGAGCCAGCCCAGCCCAGCCCAGCCAAGCCCAACTGCTATGCCGTCTCGCTCAGCTTGAACACCCGCACCACCTCTTCCAGGTGCGCAGCCTGATCGTGCAGCGACTGCGTCGCTGCCGCTGCCTCGTCCACCAGGCGTGCGTTTTGCTGGGTCACGCCGTCCATGTGCGCCATGGACTGATTGACCTGCTCGATGCCGGTGATCTGGTCGCGGCTGGCGGTGCTGATTTCGCCCATGATGTCGGTGACCCGCTTCACGCTTTGCACGATCTCGCCCATGGTGGCGCCGGCCTTGTGCACCAGCTTGGCACCACTGCCCACTTGCTGCACCGAATTGCCGATCAGCACCTTGATCTCATTGGCCGCCGCCGCCGAGCGCTGCGCCAGTGTGCGCACCTCGGCCGCCACCACGGCAAAGCCGCGGCCGTGTTCGCCGGCGCGTGACGCTTCCACGGCCGCATTGAGCGCCAGGATGTTGGTCTGGAAGGCGATGGCGTCGATCACGCTCACGATGTCCGCAATCTTGCCCGACGCACTGTTGATCGCGTCCATCGTGGCCACGGCCTGCGTCACCACTTCACCGCCCTGCACCGCCACCTTCGATGCCGAAATGGCCAGGTCGTTGGCCTGGCGGGCGTGGTCGGCGTTGCGCCGTGCCGCGTCGGTGAGCTGCGCCATGGATTGCGCCGTGTCCTTGATGGCCTGGGTCTGCATGTCGGTGCGCGAGGCCAGGTCCACATTGCCTTGCGCAATGCGGCTGGAGGCCTCGGCCACGGCCTCGGTGCCCAGACGCACACGCCCCACCACGCGGGCCAGGCTGTCGCGCATGTCTTTCAGCGCACGCTGCATCTGGCCGATCTCGTTGACCGACTCGATGTGCATGTCGCGTGACAAGTCACCCTTGGCAATGTCGCGCGCCATGCCCACGCCGCGTTCCAGCGGCAGCGTCACGACCTTGCGGATGAAGGGGTAGATGATCAGCAGCACGGGGATGCAGGTGACCAACGCCACCAGGATGGCCGTGAGTTGCTGCTGGGCCATGGCGGCGTTGGTTTCGTCCAGGGACATCTTCATGCTCACCACGCCCAGCACGGTGTCTTCTGGCACCTGGTGGCAGGTGGTGCAGTCTTTGCCGAGGTAGTTCTTCTGGTTCAACGCCGGGCGCACGGCAAGCAGGTATTCGCCCTTGGCGTCGGATTCCACGCGCACGATGGCCTTGCCGCTGGCCATGACCTGCTGCTCGGCGGCGTCGGGCTCTACCGGGGCGGTGCCGGGGCCGAAGAGTTTTTTCACGCCCTCGGCGCGTATCACCCGCACGTCGCGGATGTTGTTGAGCTGCTTGATCTGGTCCAGAAACACCGCCCGCA
>CAZUKT010000853.1:0-1579 GCA_964620975.1 uncultured Rubrivivax sp.
CACGCTGCCGCAGGAAGCCACCGCAGGGCTGGACGAAGCCGGGCTGGGCGCAGCTTTGCAGGCGGTGAAGCAGGCTGGGCCCGGCATCAGCACGGCGGGCACGCTGGCGCGGCTCACATCGCACAGCCGCTGAAGGCGGTGCAGACGGTGCGGGCGGCGCAGTTAGCGCAGACCGCGCGCGCTCTGCGGGGCCGGTGATCTGCGTCTTGCGCCCTCCTGATCTGGGGGGATCTGGCGCTGGCGCCGGGCTGCTTTTGCGCGCCACAATCCAGACCCAAAGGGAGAGCAAAAAAAGTGCAGCGAATCATCAAAGCCAGCGCCGACGTGCGCGGCCCGGCCTTGTTGGCCTTGGCGCTGTTGGCGGGATGCGGCGGTGGTGGTGGTGACAGCGAGCAAGCCCCAGGCGCCACCAGCTTCCGCGCCTACGCGGCGTCGGCCGGTGGCGCCACGGCCACCCCCGCCGCTTTGACGGCCGCAGAAAAAGAAGAGGTGGCCCAGCGCAGCCGTGATTGGGCGGTGGCCACGCTGGTGCCGCCGGGCGCTGGCTTTGGCAGCAACACGGTGGCCATACCGCCGCTCTACTTTGCGAGGGTGCAGGCCGTGGCCGCAGCGGCAGCCGGCGATACGCTGGCGTAGCTGCGCCTGAGCGTGCCAGCCGCATCACCCGGTGTGCAGGCGGCGCTGATGCGCGGGTTGACACGCACCGTCAGCGCCGGCCCCGACGCCGCCGTGACCGAGAGCTTCATGCGCAGCGTCACCGCCGCCGGCCAGGTGGCGCCGTGGGCGGCATTGACGCTGGACCAGCTCTCGGCCGCCACGCAGGCCGGCGAACCTCGGTTGCGGCTGCGCATACAAGACGAATTCCGCCCCAGCGTGCCGTGGCCGGAGGTGGTGGCTTTTGATGGTGTGTTCGTCAATGCCGGCGGCGTGCGTTTGCAAGTGCCGATGCTGCGTGTGTCTGGCCAGCTGCGCCGCAGCACCAGTGCCAACATGACTGCCGTGGCCCTGGCTTTGCCGCAGGGGCGTTGGCTGATGCGCCTGACGCCCACCGGCCCCATAGCCCAATGGAGCGCGGCCGAATTGCAGGCCGCGCTGGCCGGTGCAACGGCCGATGCCTTGGTCGCCGGCGGCACCACGACCAACGGCGAACTGGTGCTGCCTGCGGCTACCGAATTCACCGCCCTGGGCATGGACGACCAGATCGGCTTGGCGCTGGCGCAAGACCGTGTGCAGGCGGACTTGCGGGCGCTGGACGGCAAGGGCGGCACTTATGCCGAGCTGTCTGTGGGCCACACCGGGCTGAGCTTGGGTGCGGCAGGGCTGGCCTTCCACGGCAGCACCACGGCCTCCTTTGTGTACAGCCCAGTCAACAACTTGGCTTTGGGCAGTTCCGACGCCAGTGCCAGGTGGATCAACTGGTCGAGCTCCGGCTTGTTTGTCACCGGGTCGAGCCCCGTGCCCTGTGGGGACATCAACCTCCATCCCGCCTACCTTGCCCTGATCAATGAACACGGCGGCCTGGAAATGTTGGCCCGCTTCACTACGCTGCCGGGTCCGGTCTGCGAATAGGGTGAGGCCG
>CAZUKT010000854.1:0-1578 GCA_964620975.1 uncultured Rubrivivax sp.
GTGTTCGACGACGCCGACCTGGACGCGGCGGTCGAGGGCGCGCTGATGAGCAAGTTCCGCAACACCGGCCAGACCTGCGTCTGCGCCAACCGCCTGCTGGTGCAGGACGGCGTTTACGACCTGTTTGCACAAAAGCTGGGCCAGGCCGTGGCGCAACTCAAGGTGGGCAACGGCATGCAGGCCGAGGTGTCACAAGGCCCGCTGATCGACGCGCCCTCGCTGGCCAAGGTGGAAGAACTGGTGGCCGATGCCTTGGCCCACGGCGCGCGCTGCGTGGCGGGCGGCAAGCGCCACGCGCTGGGCGGCACCTTCTACGAGCCCACCATCCTGGCCGACGTCACGCCGGCGATGAAGCTCGCCCGCGAAGAGATCTTCGGCCCGGTGGCGCCGCTGTTCCGCTTCAAGACCGAAGCCGAGGCCATCGCCATGGCCAACGACACCGAATACGGCTTGGCGTCGTACTTCTTCTCGCGCGACCTGGCACGTGTGTGGCGTGTGGCCGGCGCACTGGATGTCGGCATGGTGGGCATCAACACCGGAATCATCAGCACCGCCGTTGCGCCCTTTGGCGGCGTCAAGCAATCGGGCATGGGGCGCGAGGGCTCGCGCTACGGCATCGAGGGCTACATCGACACCAAGTACCTCTGCATGGGCGGCCTGTAGGCGCACCCATTCACCCCACACGGAGAACACCATGAGTGATGACAGGTTTCCCGCCGCTGCCGCCCCGCGCCCCAGCCGCTACACACCCGACGAGTGGGACGCCCGCGTGCGCCTTGCTGCGGCCTACCGCATCTTTGACTACCTGGGCTGGGGTGAACTGATCTACAACCACATCTCGCTGCGCGTGCCGGGCACCGAGCCGCACTTCCTGATCAACCCCTTCGGGCTGCATTACAGCGAAGTGCGGGCGTCCAACCTGGTGAAGGTGGACGTCAAGGGCAACATCATCGGCCACAGTGACTGGCCCATCAACCCGGCAGGCTTCACCTTCCACGGCAAGATCCATGAACTGGTGCCCGATGCGCATTGTGTGATGCACGTGCACACCACACCGACCATGGCGGTGTGCTGCCTCGAAGAGGGCCTGAGCTACACCAACTTCTACGCCGCGCAGTTGTTCGGCAAGGTGGCGTACCACGAGTTCGAAGGCATCACGGTGCATGGCGACGAAGGTGCGCGCATCCTGCAAAGCGCGGGCGACAAGCCGGTGCTGCTGCTGCGCAACCACGGGCCGGTGACCCTGGGCCACACGCTGGCGCAATGCCTGAGCCTGATGTGGCTGATCAACCGCGCCTGCGAAGTGCAGTTGGCCACTCTGAGCATGGGGCAGCCGCGCGCCATCACGCAGCCGGTGCTCGAGCGCTGCGTGCGCGACTCGCTCAACTTCGATCCCAAGTACGGTGCCGGGCAAGACGCGTTCGATGCGCTGCAACGCATCGTCGACCGCATCGATCCGACCTACCGAAGCTGACTAGAGTCCAACTCCACTTGGCACGCTTGGGCGCGGGCACAGGAGCGCAATGGTCGGAAACTGCAGCGTCGCACGGTTTGGGCACGGCGCGGGCACGGAAGGCC
>CAZUKT010000855.1:0-1578 GCA_964620975.1 uncultured Rubrivivax sp.
ACATGGGTTCCTCGTGCGCCAGCGGCACAAGGATGGACCGATCGCGGATGAGCGGCATGGCCATCTGGCTGGTGGCATAGAGGTATGTCCAACATGCCACGGCTTCGTAACGGCACTGCCTGTGGACAAGGTGCCTGTCAGCGGGTTTTGTGGGCGATTCGCTCAGTGCGGCTAGTAAAGGGCTTGACACAGGGCCTTGTGCTTTTGCCCATTCTGCTTCCTCAGCTGGGTCGCCTGGGTTCAGGGCGAGGCGGCGCACCAGTGCTGCCGAACGGTCGGGGTCTGGTCGGTTCACGGCGAAGCGGCGCACCTCCACGCCGTCATCGTCGGTGGTGCCCTCCGGGTAGTACGGCGCCCAGGTCAGGTAGTCGCGCGCCGTGGTTGTGTAGATGGTCACCTCTTCGCCGGCTCGCACCAGCGCACGGGCGGTGTCGCGGCACAGCGCCTCGGCGCCACCGGCGACCTCGGTGCCGTAGCGCTGCACCACAAAGGCGATGGCCACCGGGGCTACCCCTTGCCGGAGTCGGCCTCAAGATCCGCGATGCGGGCCTCAAGGCGGGCGATCTCGGCCTGTGTGCGGTGGCGGTCGCGTTCGAGTTGTGCCAGCAGGTCAGCGAGGGCGGGGGTGATGAGGCGCATCACCGCGCGCCGGCTCTCGCCCACCGCCTTGCCGGAAATGCCCTCACGTGCCGACGGTGCCGGGTCGCTGATGCGGAGCGGCGGCAGCGGTGGTTCGCCGGCGGCATCGCGCAGGTCGGCCAGCAGCTTGTCGGGGTCGGGCTCTCCTGCCATCAGTACGCCCCTCGCTTAAACAGCACGGCCGGAATGGTGCGGACGAGAACGACCAGATCGAGCCAGATCGACCACGTCTCGATGTAATAGAAGTCGAGCCGCACGAGTTCGTCGAACGAGAGGTCGGACCGCCCGCTGACCTGCCACAGGCCGGTCATTCCCGGCAGCACCAGATAACGCTTGCGGTGCAGGTCGTCCAGCAGCAGGTAGTCGCGCTCGGGCAGCGGGCGCGGACCCACCAGCGACATCTCGCCACGCAGCACGTTGAACAGCTGCGGCAGCTCGTCAATTGAGAAGCGGCGCAGGAATCGGCCGACCCCGGTGATGCGGGGATCGTCGCTTATCTTGAAGAGCGCGCCGTCGGCCTCATTGCTGGCCTCAAGCGCCTGCTGCATCTGCGCGGCATCCACATGCATGGTGCGGAACTTGAAGCAGTCAAATGGGTGCTCCTCAACGCCCATGCGGCGGCTTCGGAACACCACCGGGCCGCGGTCGGTGAGCCATACCGCCAGTGCCGTGACGAGCAACAGGGGCGAGAGCACGATGATGAGGAGCGAGCTGACGATGATGTCGAAGCCCCGCTTGGCCAGAAACGCGATGCCGCCCAGCACCGGTGGGCGCAGTTCGAACAGCGGCAGCCCGGGGGCTGGCACCGCACGGATTGAGTGCGACAGCAACTGCGCCGTGGTGGGTGCCAGGCGCACGGGAATACCCCGGCGGCGGCATACCTCAAGCAGGTCGAGGATGGGCCGATCGCGACCGGCCGCGCCCGCCAGGATGCCCTCA
>CAZUKT010000856.1:0-1575 GCA_964620975.1 uncultured Rubrivivax sp.
ATCACGGCTGCCACGCCGATGACCACACCGAGCATCGTCAGGGCTGAGCGTAACTTGTGGACGGTCAGCGCGGTCAGGGCTATACGCACAACCATGAGCAGTTTTCGCATGTTCTCCTCCTGTGCTGCGACGTTAGCGGTTGGGCTGCCGGTTGCCCTGCTGAGCGCCGCCCTGTTGGATCTGAACGGGGCCGCCGCCAAGCATGGCGCCGAAGTTGAAGCTGTTGCTCTGCGCCGAGGTCATCTGCACCACCACCTTGTCGCCCAGGTTCAACCCCTTGACGATCTGCGTGTTGACCCCGTCGCTCAACCCCACTTCCACCGGCACCAGCTCAGGCGCAGCCTTCGCATCCAGCGCATTCGGCACCAGCACCTGCGTCGTCCCGCTCGACCGCACCACCGCCATCGCCGGCACCAGCAGCGCATTCGTCGCCTGCCCCAGATCCACCTTCACGTTCGCCGTCATCCCCACCAGCAGCGCCAGCCCTTCCACGCCAGTCAGCGACACCGGCACTTCGTACACCATCACACCGCCCTGCAGCGCCCCCTGCAATGGCACCGACACCACCTTGCCGCGGAAGCTCCGCCCAGGAAAGGCGTCGAAGGTGATTGTGGCACTCTGCCCGGCGCTCACCCGCCGGATCGTCGTCTCGTCCACCGACGCCGCCACTTGCAGCGCCTTCATATCTGCCACCGTCGCAATGCGCGTGTTGGTCCCAATCTGGTTGCCCGCAATCACATAGGTCCGCAGCACGGTGCCCGCAAACGGCGCCGTCAGGTTCGTCCCCGTCAACGCCGCCTCAGCATCGGCCACCACCAGCTTCTTCTTGTCGTAGTCGGCCTGCGCCGCTGTCAACGCCGCCGCATCGGCCCCCTCATCCAAGTTCGCCCGGTCGTCGCGCGCCGTCGCCAGCGCCACCTCGGCCTGCTGCACAGCCAGCCGGGCCTTCGCCAACGCCAGTCCTGCGCTTGTCGAAGGATCGCTGCCCGTCTGCGCATCGGCCCACGCCGTGTACGCATCCGCCAGCGTCGTCTCCGCCTTGCGCACCGCCATCTGCGCCTTCAGCAGATCGGCCTGCGCTTGCGTTTCGGCGGTGATGCGGGCGTCCTGGGCATTGCGCAGCACGTTCAGCGCCACCTGCAAGCGATCCTGCTGGTAGGTATCGGCATAGTTTTCGCTGGCCAACCGAGTGTGTTCGGCCGAAGCCTTGGCCTCGGTATCGCGCAGCTTGGTCAGCTTATCTTCGAGGGTCTTGTCGGCCTGCAGGGCGGCCAGCTTGAGCTTGGCATCGGCCAGACTGCGCTCGGCGTCGGTCACAGCGGTCTGCAAGGCAGTCATGTCGGGTTTCAGCAACTTGTCGAGGGCGGTCTGGGCATCCAGGATCTGCACCTGGGCCTTGCTGATCGCCAGATCAGCCTTGGCACGTGCCAGGGCGGTGACCGGCGTCTGGAGATCCTTGAGCTTCTCCGCGGCGGCCTGCAGGTTGCTGCGTGCCTGATCCAACGCCTGCTGATACGACGCCGGGTCAATCGTCGCCAGGACCTGCCCCGCCTTCACCGTGTTGCCGGTCTTCAC
>CAZUKT010000857.1:0-1574 GCA_964620975.1 uncultured Rubrivivax sp.
CTGCGCGCTGCATCCAGTGAAAAGAATTGACCCCACTGCAGGTCGAGCGACCAGAAGCTGACTACGACCAGAACCAGCAGTGCGACGACAAACCAGCAGGCCTTGCAGCGCGCATCAAACAGCGGCGGTGGCAGCTTGTAGGTCTGATTGGCGGCGCGGGCTTGGGTCATCCGAGTGCCCTGCGAAGCCAGGCGCTCACCCGGTCGGCCAGTGCCACCAGCGCGATGAACACCAGCAGCATGCTGGCCACTTCGCCGCCGTTGAACATCTTCATGGAGTTGTCCAGCTGCTGCCCCAGGCCACCCGCACCCACAAAACCCAGCACCACCGACGAGCGGATGGCGCATTCCCAGCGATACACGGTGTAGCTGGTCAACTCGGCTGCGCTGGTGGGCAGCAAACCGTAAAAAAACGCTTGCAGGCGCCCGCTGCCGTTGCGCAGCAGGGTCTGCGTGGCATGGGTTTCCCCGCTCTCCAGTATCTCGCCATAAACCTTGCCCAGCATGCCGCCATAGGTGAGCGCAATGGCCAGCACGCCCGCCGTTGGCCCCAGGCCCACCACGCGCACAAATACCAGCGCCCACACCAGCTCCGGAATGCTGCGCAGGACAATCAGCAGCCAACGCACACTTTGGCGCATCCAGTAGGGTCCACGCGCCATGCGGCCCGACAAGGCTGAAATCGACAGCACCCGCGTGTTGAGCAGCGTGAGCGGTACCGCCACCAGAAGCGCCAACGTGACACCCGCAGTGGCCATGGCCACCGTGCGCCAGGTTTCGCGTGCCACCATGGTTAGAAACTCGGCATCAACAACCAGCGGCCAGAAACTGCCAATGAACTTAGCAGTGATCTTGATGTTGTCAGGCTCCAGCAGCAACCAGGGCTTGAACTCGGTCGCCACGCCCAGTGGCCACAGCAGCACCAGACTCAGGCCGATCCAGAATAAGCGCCCCAGCCACGCCGGATCGCGCGTTGGCGCACGGTGCGCGGGCAAAGCGGTGGTCGTCATGGGTCTCAGGTTCAACGGCAGTGCATGACCACCGGTTGCGGCGCAGCCGACATTTCCTGCTCCGGTACGTTTGGCACTTCGCCGCGCAGCTCATGCTCAAACTGGTCATACAGCCGGACCAGCAACTCGCGGCTTACCTCGGCCGCTGGCAGGTCGAAAGCCAGTGCGCCGTCGCGCAGGCCAATGATGCGCGGAAAGTGCGCCAAAGCCACGTCCACCTGATGCAGTGTGGCCACCAGCGTGACACCGCACTGGCGTGCACCGTTTAGCAATGTGCTGATAGCCTGGCTTGAGCGGGTGGGGTCAAGCGCCGACAGGGGTTCGTCAATCAACCAGAGCCGGGCTGGCGCCAACAGCGCACGCGCCAGGCCCACACGCTGACGTTCGCCGCCGGACAGGCGGTCAACCCGCTCGAAAAGTTTGTCGGCCAGGTCAAAACTGTCCAGTGCGTCGTATGCCGCGGGAATATCGGTCGGGTAAAACAGTGAGCGCAGGCTGGCTAACAAACCCATGGCGGGCAAGCGCCCAGCCAGCACCGTGGTCACCACGCGTTGGCGTGGTGGAA
>CAZUKT010000858.1:0-1573 GCA_964620975.1 uncultured Rubrivivax sp.
CGGGCGCGCGCCGCATCGAATCGACCACCGGTGAAGGCCGACTGGAGAGCGTCGCCTTCCAGAATGCCGATGACAACTCGATCGTCCTGATCGTGCTGAATTCGGCCGCCAATGTACGCCGTTTCTCGGTCAGTTTTGGCGGGCAGGTGTTTGAATACAGCCTACCCGGCACCGGGGTGGCGACCTTTGTGTGGCCGACCCAACGCTGACTTTGGTACATTACTCCGTTTCCAAAAGACCCCTGTCGTTGTTGCCACGCTTGGTGGTGCTACAGCGCTGTCTGCGCCGCGGCGCCTAGACAGGAGCCTATTGGAAACGGAGTCGGCGCTCGCCCATCGGAGCGCCCTGCAATGGCCGTTGGCCGACAGGAAAACCAAGTCATGATGTGTATCCCGACAAGCAGACGCGCCGGATGAAAAGCATCGTCGGCAACATTCTCACGCCCGCCGGATTCGTCAGCGGCGTGCTCGAGCTTGGTGCCGATGGCCGCGTGCTGGCTGTGCGCGGTGAGCCGGTCGATGAGGCCCAGGTGCTTGAGTCCCAGCCGCCGCTGCTGTTGCCGGGATTTATTGACCTGCATGTGCACGGCGGCGGTGGGCGCGACATCATGGAAGGCGGTGATGCCCTGAGCCGCGTGGCGCAGTTGCACGCGCGCCATGGCACCACTGCGCTGCTGGCCACGACCATGACCGCGCCCGGCAGCGATCTGGAGCAGGCTTTTCGCGCCATGCGCGAGCAGGCACAACAGCCTCACCCGGCGGCCGCGACGGTGCTCGGCGTGCATCTGGAAGGCCCGTACATCAACCGTGCCAAGCTGGGCGCGCAACCGGATTTCGCGCGCGCCGTGCAGTTGGACGAATTGCAGCGCCTGCATGCTTTGTTCCCGATTCGCCTGATCACGCTGGCCCCTGAAGTGGCGGGCAATATGGCGCTCATTGCGCCGCTCTGCCAGGCCGGTTTTCGGGTCCAGATTGGTCACAGCTCGGGCAGTTACGAAGAGGGTGTGCAGGCCCTGGCCTGCGGGGCCGCTGGCTTCACGCATTTGTTCAATGCCATGTCGCCTTTGCAGCACCGCGCGCCGGGCATGGTGGGTGCGGCGCTGGCGCACGCCGACTACGCCGAAATCATTCCGGACCTGGTCCACGTGCACCCGGGTGCAGTGCGCGTCGCGCTGCGCGCCATTCCCAAACTCTATTGCGTCACCGACTCCACCGCCGCCAGCGGCATGCCCGATGGCGAGTACCGTTTGGGGCGGCACACCGTGACCAAATGCCTGGGCGGTGTGCGCCTGGCCGATGGCACGCTGGCCGGATCGGCTTTGACCATGGACCAGGCTTTTCGCAATCTGGTTCAGCAGCTCGGCCTGGGTCTGAGCGAGGCCTCCGAGCGTGTCTCCAGCCACGCCGCCGATTACCTGGGCCTGACTGATCGGGGCCGCCTGCTGCCTGGCGCCTGGGCCGATGTCGTGCGCTTGAATCGCGATCTCGAATTGCAGGATGTTTACCTTGAAGGAAGACTCATTGAGTAGCCAAATGTTGCAAGAGGCGCGCGAGGCGCCGGTCGCTGTGGCGCG
>CAZUKT010000859.1:0-1567 GCA_964620975.1 uncultured Rubrivivax sp.
GCCAAGCGAGAACTCGAGCGGCTCAAGCGCATCGCCAAATCCGAAGGCGTGTGGGACGACGTGCGCTTTCGCGACCAGATCGCGCTGCTTGAAGTGGATGTGGTGGCGCTGGAGATGATGGTGCTGCGTGTGCTCAGCGCTGAAAAGAGTGGCAAGCAGAGCCTGGACGTGGCGGGCCTTTTAAAGATCCGAGGCAGCGAAATCCAGCAGCGTTACAGCGAACTCATGATGCTGGCCGCTGGCCCGCTGGCCCGGCCCTTCATCTTTGAAGCGATGGAAGCCGGCTGGCAAGGCAACCTGGCCGTGCCCACCACGCTGCTGCCGCTGGCCGGCACCTTCTTCAACATGCGCAAGACCACCATTTATGGCGGCAGCAATGAAGTGCAGCGCAACATCGTGTCGCAAACCGTGCTGGGAGCCTGAGATGGACTTCGACTTCAGTGATGACCAGCAAGCGCTGCGTGATGCCGTGAGCCGCTGGGTGGACAAGGGCTTCACCTTCGAGCGCCGGCATGCCCTGGCCAGGGCCGGCGGCGCGAGCCGCGCCGTGTACACCGAACTGGCTGAACTGGGCCTGGCCGGGCTGGTGGTGCCTGAAGTGCATGGCGGCCTGGGCCAGGGTGCGGTGGACGCCATGGTGGTGTGCGAGGAACTGGGCCGTGGCTTGGTGAACGCGCCCTACGCTTTGGCTGCGCTGATGGTGCCGGTGCTGCTGTCGGCCGCAAACGCTGAGGTGCAGGCCGAATGGCTGCCACGCATCGCCACGGGTGAGGCGCTGGTGGTGCCTGCGCTGCAAGAACGCGCGGCGCGCTACAAGCTGCACCACGTCACCACCCGCGCCAGCCAGCAGGCCGGTGCCTGGGTGCTGGACGGCAGCAAGTGTGTGGTGACTGGGGGCGACGAGGCCGACGCATTCGTCGTGCCGGCGCGCCTGGCAGGTGCGGCTGGGGCCGACACCGACACCACCGGCATCGCCCTTTTCCTGGTGGAGAAAAGCGCCGTCACGGCGGCCGGCTATGCCACGCAAGACGGGGCCCGCGCCGCTGACCTGACGCTGGCCGGCGCCGGCGCCACGCTGCTCACACTGGACGGCCACGCCGTGCTCGAAGCGGCTGTGGACGCCGGCATTGCCGCCCAGTGCGCCGAGGCCGTGGGCCTGATGGACAAGTTGGTGGCGTTGACCGTGGAATACATGAACACACGCAAGCAGTTCGGCGTCACGCTGGCCAGCTTCCAGGCGCTGCGCCACCGCATCGCCGACGTGAAGATGCAACTGGAACTGGGTCGCTCCATGAGCTACTACGCCAGCCTCAAGCTGGGTGAACCGGCGCCGCAACGGCGCCGCGCCATCAGCCAGGCGCGGGTGCAACTGGGCCACAGCATGCGTTTTGTGGGCCAGCAGTGCATCCAGTTGCACGGTGGCATCGGCTGCACCGATGAAGTCGCCGCCAGCCACTATTTCAAGCGCCTGACCATGCTCGAGCTGAGCCTGGGCGACACACTGCACCACCTGGGCGAGGTGTCGGCACGCATGCAGGACACCGCCGGGGTCTTCGCCTGAACAGGC
>CAZUKT010000860.1:0-1554 GCA_964620975.1 uncultured Rubrivivax sp.
CGGGCACCAGCTTCTTGACGATGGAATAGGTGTCCTGGTTCTCGATGTGAAACGGCACACCCAGGCCGGCCAGATACTGCGGCAGCACGTGCGCAGGAAAGCCGGGTTGTTTTTGGTCCAGGTTGACGGCCACGATGTCAAATTTGGCGGGCGAGCGTTGCTTCAGGCCCAGCAGGATGTCCAGCAGCGCGTAGCTGTCCTTGCCCCCGCTGACACAGACCATGACCTTGTCACCGGCTTCGATCATGTTGAAGTCGCCAATGGCCTGGCCCACCTGGCGGTGCAGGCGCTTGCTGAGCTTGTTGGCTTCGAAGGCCGCCTTCTTCACGGCGGCAGCGTCTTGCGGGGCGTTCATCGTCAAAGGCCCTCAGGCAGTTTCCTTGATGCCAAACACTTCCACGCCCACCGCATCGCAGTCGGGGTAGACATCGGGCTTTTCGGTGGCCACGCGTGCGGCACGCACCTTGGGGTGGGCCAGCATGCGCTTGAGCACATCGTCGGCCAGCGTTTCCTGCAGGTGCACGTGGCCCTGGGCGACACGGGCCATGATCTCGCGGCGGATGAAGTCGTAGTCCAGCACCTCGTCCAGTTCGTCGGCCTTGGGCGTGCTCAGCGCCAGCGGCACGAACAGGTCGACGTTGATCTTGACGCGCTGCTCGCCTTTCTTTTCAAAGTCGTGCACGCCGATGTTGATCCACACCTCGTAGTCACGCAGAAAAAGGCGTCGGCAGTCCATCAGGCGGGGGTGGTTGAGCAGGCTTTGCATCAGGATTCCTTGGTGTCGCGGGCAAGGAACATGACGTCGCGCGCCTGCGCCTGCAGATGTTGGCCGCCGTCCACCAGCAGCGTGGTGCCGGTGATGGCGGGGGATTCAAGCAAGAAGCGCACGGCACGTGCCACGTCTTGCGGCGTGGAACTGCGCTGCAGCGGTGTCATGCGGTGTGAGGCCGCAAATTCAGCGCTGTTCATTTCGCCCGACAGCAGCGTCACGCCGGGTGCCACGCCGCACACACGCACACGCGGCGCCAGGGCCTGCGCCAGCAGCGTGGTGGCGGCCTGCAACGCGGCCTTGCTCAGCGTGTAGCTGAAGTAGTCGGGGTTGGGGTTCCAGAGCTTCTGGTCCAGCAGGTTGACGACGGCACCTTGCCGGTCTGGCCCGCCGTCTGCCAGCGCAGCGTGCAGTGCGCGTGCCAGCATGATGGCCGGTGCCGTGTTGGCGCGCCAGGCGCGGTCCATGGTGGCGTGGTTGAAGTCAGCGACGCTGTCGTATTCAAACAGCGACGCGTTGTTGACCACGGCGTCGATGCGGCCCAGGCCCTGCACCACGGCCGGCACCAATGCTTCGCACTCGGCTTGCACAGACAAATCTGCCTCAAACGCAGCAGCCGGCGCGCCGGCTTCGCGCAGCGCCACCACGGTCTGTGCGGCGGCAGCGGCAGAACGGCGGTAGTGCACGGCCACGGCCCAGCCGTGTGCGGCCAGGTCGAGCGCGATCTCGCGCCCAATGCGCTGCGCCGCGCCCGTCACCAGCACCACCGGCTTGCTGCCTGCCTG
>CAZUKT010000861.1:0-1552 GCA_964620975.1 uncultured Rubrivivax sp.
GTCACGCAGGTAAAACACCCACGCTTGCCGGTACTTGAGCTGCTGCGCGGTGGTGCCCACGGCCGGCTCGGGTGAATTGATGGTCCAGGCCACGGGCAGGCCGGTGGCGGCGTCCACGTAGTCGTGCATGTAGCCGGCAACCAGGTCGGGGCGCTCGCGGGTTTGGGCTGTCCAAGCGTCTACCAGAGCGCGGCGCCCGGCCACCCAGCTGGCCCAGGCGGGCACGGTGCGGACACGTTCTTGCGCAGCGGCCCAGTCTTCGCGGGCGGCTGCGTTGGCGTTCAAGACCACCCCGCTCGCCGGCTCCAGCCATTGCGCAACCGATGAGGCGGTGGTGGGTTGGCTGGGGGCGCCCGACGCCGATGTGGGCGGTGTGGTGGGCGCAGGGGCCGGTGCAGGCTGCGGCACCTCGGCCCCTGCCGTAGGCGGCAGTTCAAGCGCGATGATGTGCGTGGTGGTGGCAGCGCCGTCGGGCAGTATGGCGGCAGGCGTTACAGCAATTCCCGGCGAAGGCAGCACGGCTGCTGCGGTAGCGCCTGCGTTTGCATTGGTGTCTGCATCATCACCGCCCCCACCGCCGCACCCGGCAACGGCCATGGCCACAAGCGTAAGTGCCAGCATCTTGGCGGAGGTGGGGAGCTTCGGGGTACGCATGGTAGTTGCTGCGGCACTGGTTTCCAGTGCGGCGCCCTGGACAGGCGCGGCGGTGTGCCGGCCTTGCCCTCTCTTCGGTGCGTACCCGTGGCTGTTGACGTCGGTGTGTAAGTTGTTGTGGCGCTTGTGAGTCCGGTTGTTACAACCAGGCGCGGGCCTTCCGGGCAGCCGGCGGCAACGCGGGCTTCAAGGTCTGGCGGTTGCGTGGGCCTTGTCGGCGCACGGTGGGGTAGTCAGCGGCTGAGCAACTGGCGCGTGGCGCCGATCACGAATGCGGTGTTCGTGACGAGGTACCGCTTCCAGAGCCGGCGGGGCTCACTGCACAAGCGATGCAGCCATTCCAGGCCGGCTTCGCGCATCCAGCGCGGTGCCCGTGACACGGTGCCGGCGTGGAAGTCAAACGCAGCGCCCACGCCCACCATCACGGCCTGCACGCGGCCACGGTGCTGGTGCATCCACTGTTCTTGTTTGGGGCAGCCCAGGCTGACCCACACCGTGCATGCGCCGCTTTCGTTGATAGCGGCCACGATGGCTTCGTCTTCTTGGGCACTGAGCGGGCGGAAGGGCGGCGACAAAGCCCCTGCAATGTGCAGCGCCGGCCAGCGGTGATGCAGGTTGTGCTGCAGCCGGGCCAGCGTGTGGCCGGTGCTGCCAAGCAGAAAGATCGGTTCGCCGCTGGCGGCAGCATGGGCGCAGTAGTCAAGCATCAAGTCCGGGCCGCTGACCCGGCGTTGCCTTGTGTGGCCCAGCCTGCGCAGCATCCAGGCCACCGGCGCACCGTCGGGTGTTGCCATGTCTGCGTGCTTCAAGACTTCCATGAATCCGGTGTCTTGCGTCGCGGTCACCACCGAATGCACATTGCAGATACACACCACACGGCTTTGGTGCTGGCGGCCCC
>CAZUKT010000862.1:0-1551 GCA_964620975.1 uncultured Rubrivivax sp.
GCCACCGATCAGCGAGAGGTAGCGGCTGCCGGCGGCGTAGCTGACCATGCTCATGGCCGGGATGGGGCTGAAGCCGACGACGCGGTCGGGCCCGTGTTTCTTGATGGTGTAGACGTTGGCTGCGGCAATGAGCGTGTTGACCTCGTCCCAGTTGCTGCGCACAAAGCCGCCCATGCCGCGTACCTTTTGGTAGTCGCGGCGTGCAGCGTCGTCTTCCACGATGGTGGCCCAGGCGTCCACCGGCGTCGTGGCCACCTTCAATGCGGCGCGCCAGCGTTCCAGCAGCCGGCCGCGCACCATGGGGTACTTGACGCGATTCGCGCTGTAGAGGTACCAGGAGTAGGACGCACCGCGCGCGCAGCCACGCGGCTCGTGGTTGGGCATGTCCCAGCGTGTGCGCGGGTAGTCGGTTTGTTGCGTCTCCCAGGTGACGATGCCGCCCTTGACGTAGATCTTCCACGAGCAACTGCCCGTGCAATTCACGCCGTGCGTGCTGCGCACGATCTTGTCGTGCGCCCAGCGGTTGCGGTAGGCGTCTTCCCAGGTGCGGTCTTCACCGGTGGTGATGCCGTGGGTGCCCGAGAAGCTTTCCTTGGGCAGGTTGAAGTGCGTGAGGCGGTCGAGAAAGTGGCTCATGGTCGGTCGTCCGGGTTCAGCAGGGCATGGGCGCGTTCTTGCGGCTGTACCACCACCAGGTGGCTGCGATGCAGGTCAGGTAGAAGAAGATGAAGGCGTACAGCGCGCCGTCGGGGCTGCCCGTCATGGCGATGGAGGTGCCGTAGCTCTTGGGGATGAAAAAGCCGCCGTAGGCGCCAATGGCGCTGCTGAAACCCAGCACGGCCGCAGCTTCCTTGTTGGCGTCTTTCACGGCCTGCTCTTGCGCTGGCTTGTCGGGCCGTGCGGCACGCTGGCGCTCGGTCAGAAAGATCACCGGGATCATGCGGAAGGTGCTGCCATTGCCAATGCCTGAAAAGGCAAACAGCGCCATGAAGCTGATGAGGAAGCCGGTGAAGTTGCCCCCGGCGCCGTTGTGCGGCAAGAACTGCAGCACGGCGAACACACCTGCGGCCATGGCAATGAAGTTCCAGAAGGTCACCCGCGCACCGCCGAGCTTGTCGCTCAGCCAGCCGCCCACGGGCCGCACCAGAGCGCCCACCAGCGGCCCCAGCCAGGCGTATTGCAGCGCGTTGATGCCGGGGAACTGGCTCTTGATGAGCAGCGGAAAGCCCGCGCTGTAGCCAATGAAGCTGCCAAAGGTACCCAGGTACAGCCAGCACATGATCCAGTTGTGCTGGCGCTTGAAGATCACCGCCTGGTCGGCAAAACTGGCCTTGGCTTCGGCCAGGTCGTTCATGCCAAACCACGCGGCCACGGCGCTGAGCGCAATGAAGGGCACCCAGATGAAGCCTGCGTTCTGCAGCCACATTTGCGTGGTGGCGCCGGCCTTCGTCACCTGTGCAGGCTCACCACCCATGGCGCCAAAAACGCCGGCGGTAATGACCAGCGGCACCACAAACTGCACGATGCTCACGCCCAGGTTGCCCAGGCCCG
>CAZUKT010000863.1:0-1549 GCA_964620975.1 uncultured Rubrivivax sp.
CGAAAGGGTGCTCAGTCGGAAAGGCGCGCTGGGTCTGCCGGGGCAGGCGCGGGGCGGTACCAGCGTGGGCAGTGCAGGCGCACCGCCTCGCCGTGGCTGGCCAGGGCGTGGCAGCGGTCAAGCTGAAACGGCTTGTCGGCACCGTCTGCCGTGCCGCGGGTGTCGATCACATCGCCCGCAAAGGCTTGCATCACGGCCGTGGGCAGCACCTGGGCCAGTTCGGTGATGTGGGTGCAGCCGCGCACGCCGCCCAGGCGTTCGCGCACGGTTTTGTGGAAGCTCTGCAGCAGGTTCAGCCCCACGAGCTGCCCGTAGGCGTCATCGTGGTCATTGCAGATGCCGGGATAGGGCATGGCGCGGGTCAACGAACCGGCTTCGATGACGTCGAGTTGCTCGTTGACCACCAAGCGCAACAACATGTCGTGAACGGGCGCGCCAGCCGGGCGCACGCCGTCGGCCAGATTCAGCGGTCGGGTCTTGGTGTCGGCAAGCGTGGCGTCTACTTCCCAAAGACCATTGCCACGCGAAAACACCTGCACATCGAGCTGGCGGCGGTGTTTGAGCTGACGCTGGGGCGCCGCTGGCGGAAGGGTCATCGCTGGGGGACAGTGCGGGGCGCTGGGTCAGCGCGGCGGCGAATTTAGCATGCTGCTCTGCAGCAGAACCTTACAAACGGCGAAGGCCTGAAGATTGCGTTTGCGCGTTCAAACTCCGGTTTGGCGCCCTTGGCGACCTGCCAGGGCTTGGGTCAGTCGTTGTCGGTGGCCTTCACCACACGACGAATCACCTCGGTGTCAAAGCCGCGGCCTGCCAGAAAGCGCATTTGCCGAGCTCGGTCAGCGGCATCGGTTGCGGGGCCGCCAAAGCGGCGTTGCCACACCGCGTGGGCGCGTTCAAGTTCGGTGCCTCTGGCCTGCTGCAGGGTTTGCGCCACCATGTCTGCGGGCAAACCTTTGGCCTGCAAGGTTTGCTTGAGCCGGCGTGAACCAAAGCGTTGACCTTGGCTGGACAACACAGAGTCGGCCACGCGTTGCTCGCTGAGCAGGCCGCGTGCCGTGAGTTCGTCAAGTGCTGCCGCAATCTGTGACTGCGCTGAAGCGTCCGGCAGGTCAGCCACATGCGGCGCGAGCTTGCGCTCAAGTTCAAGGCGTGAATGCTCGCGCCGCGCCAGGTAACCCAGCGCACGGCCCTTGACCGAGAGGGAACCGAAGGCCAAGTTCAGGCCTCCACGGCCAGGTGTCGATATGGCGACACGCGCACCGGGCCTTACTCGGCCGCAGCTGCGCCCAACAGCGGAATGCCCACGGGTTCACGCACCTTGTTTTCAATTTCGCGCGCCACGTCAGGGTTTTCGCGCAGGAACTCGCGCGCGTTGTCCTTGCCTTGGCCGATCTTTTCACCGTTGTAGGCGTACCAGGCGCCGCTCTTTTCAAGGATGCGGGCGGTGACACCCATGTCGATGATCTCGCCCTGGCGGCTGATACCTTCGCCATAGAGGATGTCGAACTCGGCGGTCTTGAAGGGGGGTGCCACTTTGTTCTTGACGACC
>CAZUKT010000864.1:0-1546 GCA_964620975.1 uncultured Rubrivivax sp.
GCCCCACAACAAGCGTGATTCTCTCCCGCCGGCTACAGGCCCAGCCGTTGCACCGCCAACAACAGCGCGGCGTTGATGGGGTTGCGCGCCAAAAAGCTTTCCTGGTAGATCGGCGGCACGTGGTGGCGCGCAGTGTGGCGCAGCCACAGCGCCGCCCGCGCCAGCGTGGCGTGCGCTAGCGCCGGCTAGTGCGGCAGCAAGGCCTGCCCGGCCAGCCACCACAGCTCAACGGGATAGGTGCCTGCCGGCGCGTCGCCATCGCCCAGCCGGTGCATCAGATCGCTGGCCACGCCTGCGGCAGCCAGGGTGTCGCCGCAGGTCTGCAAGATGCGCAGGCGCACACAGGCAGCGCTCGTGGCGAGCATCAGGTTTTGCCGCTGCAGCCCTTCGTCTTGCAGTTGCGTCGCCGCTGCCAGGCCGGCCGCTGGTGTGGCGTCGCGGGCGGTTTGCAGCGTGATGGCCATGCGCAAGTGGCTGCGTCCGGGCGCCTGGGCCTCGTCCAGCAAGGCAAGCGCCTCTTGCAGCAAGGCTTGCGGCTGTGGACCGGCCGTGCCCACGCCGTAGTCGCGTGCCAGGCGTGCGCGGGTGGCCAGGCGTGCCGCCCGCATCAGCGCGGGCAGGCCGTCGGTGGTGCCGGCCAACATGCGAAGCGCCAGGTCGGCGCGGCCCAGCCAGGCATAGGCGGTGGCCAGGTCGTGTTCGGCATTGGCGGCCCAGAAGGCGTTGCCCGCGTCACGCAGGGCCTGTGGCAGGCTTTCGGCACGTTGAAGGTAGGCGCTGAAGTGGCCCAGGTCGCGTTGGTTGCCAGCGCAGGTCATTTCGTCAACAAGCAGACCCGCGCCTTCATACCCGGCCTGCCGGCTCATGGCCAGCGACTGCTCCATGGCCTGATGGCCTTGCCCGGTGCGCGCCAGAAAAAGCAGCGCCAGCGACTTGAGCGCCAGCGCCGCTGCGGCCACCGCCCAGCGTTTGTGCGCCGTGGCTTCGTTGATGACGGCGTCGTAGGCCAGCAGCGCTTCGCTGCGCTGGTCGGCGTAGTCCAGTGCCTGGCCAAAATCTGACATCCAGTCCAGGCGGTCGTCCAGCGGCAGCGCCCGCAAGTCAGCCGCTGCACCGCGCAGGCTCTGCAGCGCTTCTTCGTGGCGCCCCAGCCGCGTGAGTGCGCCGCCCAGGCGCTGCGCGGCCCGCAGCACCAGGGCCGGGTTGCCACAGGCCTGCGCCAATTGCAGTGCGGACTGTGCCGCTGGCAAACCCAGCGCCGGTTCGTAGCGCTGGCTCCAGTAGTACGACAGCAGCACCTGGGCCTGCGCCCGCTGCTCGTCGCTGCCACTGGTGGCCAACAAGGCTTCGCAGCCCTGCAAGGTGTCATCGCCCAGTTGGGTGTTGGCCACACGCAATTCCAGTGCGCGGTGCTCGCTTGCAAAGGCTGCCGCCGTTGCTTGGGCCGTGGAGGTGGCGCGGTGGCAGCGTGTGGCGGCCTGCAGCTTTGCCAGTTCATCGGCCACTGCGCCATGTGCTCGGGCCAGCACGGCCGCTTGTTCATAAG
>CAZUKT010000865.1:0-1543 GCA_964620975.1 uncultured Rubrivivax sp.
TTCTTCAGGTAGCCCTTCATCACGATGTTGCCCCGGAACATGATTTCGCCCATGGCCTGGCCGTCGGCTGGCGTGGCTGCAAGTGTTTGTGGGTCGAGCACGGTCATGCCTTCTTGCAGCATGTAACGCACGCCCTGGCGGCCGTTCAGGCGCGTCTGCTCCGACAGGCTTTTGTGCGCCCAGCTTTCGCGCTTGACGGCCACGCTGGCCGGGCCGTAGACCTCGGTCAGGCCGTAGACGTGGGTGATGTCAAAACCGATCTGCGCCATGCCTTCGATCATGGCTGCCGGGGGCGCGGCGCCGGCCACCATGCCACGCACCTTGTGCTGTATGCCGGCGCGCATCTCGGCCGGTGCGTTGATGAGCAGGTTGTGCACGATGGGCGCGGCGCAGTAGTGGTCGGCACCGTGCTCGCGCATGGCGTCGAAGATGGCCTTGGCTTCCACACGCCGCAGGCAGATGTGCGTGCCGCCCAGCATGGCCACGGTCCACGGAAAGCACCAGCCATTGCAATGAAACATGGGCAGCGTCCACAAGTAACGTGGAAAGTGCGGCAGCGTCCAGGTGGCCGCGTTGCACACCGCGTTCAGGTAGGCGCCCCGGTGGTGCGTGACCACGCCCTTGGGGTCACCCGTGGTGCCGCTGGTGTAGCTCACGGCAATGGCGTCCCATTCGTCGGCCGGGCCGGGCAGGTGCGCAAGAGGCTCGTGTGCGGCCAGCAGGGTTTCGTATTCATGTTCACCGATGCGTGCACCGGGGCCGGTGTATTCGCTGTCGCACACGTCAATCACGGTCAGCGCCACGCCGTGTTGGTCTCGCAGCCGCGTCACCGCGTCGGCCATGATGGGCGAAAACTCACGGTCGGTGATCAGCACACGCGCTTCGCAGTGC
Source organism: uncultured Rubrivivax sp. (assembly GCA_964620975.1). Lineage (GTDB taxonomy): Bacteria > Pseudomonadota > Gammaproteobacteria > Burkholderiales > Burkholderiaceae_C > Rubrivivax. Next base: position 892 of record CAZUKT010000865.1, read on the forward strand.
TTCATCTGCCAGGCCAGCAGCGTGGCGTCCAGCCGGGTGTTCAGCGTGTTCAGCACCGCGCCCAGCGCCGGCACGGCGTAGTGCGCTTCCACCATCTCGGGCGTGTTGGGCAGCATCACGCTCACGGTGGTGCCGCGGCCCACGCCCAGCGCCCGCAAGGCCGCTGCCAGGCGCGCGCTGCGCCCGCGGCACTGGGCCCAGGTGAAGGTGCGCGCACCGTGCACCACCGCCGGCAGGTCGGCAAAAACTTCGGCGCTGCGCTCCACAAAACTCACGGGCGTCAGGGCCGCAAAGTTGGCCGCGTTCTTGCCGAGATGCTGGTCGTAGATGGTCAACGGATTGCCCTTCACGCTGCGCGCTCCGTGATGAGCGCAATGGAGCGGCCACTCGCGAATGGCGGCGGCCAGTGAGGCAAAGATACTACGCGGCGGACGTCACGGCGCTGCTGGCCGCTCCAGCTTGGCAGCCGGCACAAAAGGCTTGAAGCCCATCGCCTCGTACAGTTTCTCTGGCGCATAGGCCACCTTGCCCTGGATCACCAGGCTGGCGCGGCGCAGCTGCGTGATGTCCGACACCGGGTCGCCGTCCACCAGCACCAGGTCGGCCGCGTAGCCCCGCTCTATGCGCCCGCGTGTGGCGCCTTCGCCGGCCA
>CAZUKT010000866.1:0-1542 GCA_964620975.1 uncultured Rubrivivax sp.
TGTTGTTGTGTGTGTCGGCCGCCTTTTTTACCTACAACCTGGGCGCGCGGTATGCCAACGAGGCCATTGACGCCAGCCTGTCGCAGGCGTCGCGTGCGCTGGCGCGGCAGGTCAAGCCCACGGCCAGCGGGCTGTACATTGACTTTCCGCGTTCGGCGCAAGACATCCTGGAATCCGACCCCACCGACCGCGTGCTCTACACGGTGAGTTCGCCGCCAGGGCTGTTCATTTTGGGCAACCCCAACCTGCCGGCGCCCAAGATCCGCGACCCCATCTTTGGTGAGCCCTACTTTTACGACACCACCTACACCGAGCCACCGCGTGCGGACGTGGTGTCGCCCACCGAAAACGTGCGTGTGGTGGCGCTGTACCTGAAGCTGGGTGACGAAGGCGCACGCGACGGCACCATGCTCGTGCAGGTGGCCCGCTCCCGCGCCAACCGCGAAGAGTTGGCGCGGCGCATCTTGCTGGACACGGTGCTGCCGCTTTCAGCGCTGATGACGCTGATGACACTCATCGTGTGGGCCGGCATTCGCGCGGGCTTGAAGCCACTGTTGCTGCTGCAAAAACAGGTGGAAGGCCGCGCCGCCAATGACCTGGCCCCCATCGGCCTGGACGCCGCGCCGCCCGAGGTGCACGCCCTGGCCCGCGCCATGAACACGCTGCTGGCCGAGGTGCAGCACAACGTGGCCGCGCAAAAACGTTTCATCAGTGACGCCGCGCACCAGTTGCGCACACCGCTGGCCGGCCTGAAGAGCCAGACCGAGCTGGCGCTGCAGGAAACCACCGATCCGGCGCTGCTGGCGCGCTTGCAGCGTGTGCACGGCAGTGCGTCGCGCAGCGCGCACCTGGTCAACCAGCTGCTGACACTGGCCCGTGCCGAGCCCGAGTCGGCCACCATGCAAAGCCGCGCACTGGTAGACCTGGAACGGCTGGCGCGCGACGTGACGGCCGAGCTGGTGCCACGTGCATTGGCGGCCGGCGTGGACTTGGGGTTTGACGACGGCGACGTCGGCGACGAGAGTGACCGTGGCGACAGCGACACCGGCAAGGACGCCGAAGCCGGCGACCCTGCCGTTGCCGACGGTGGCGCGCCCGCCGCAGCCACCACGGTGCGCGGCATTGCATTGCTGATGCGCGAGGCCCTGGTCAATCTCATCGACAACGCCATCCAGTACGCCGGCCGCAGCGCCAGCGTCACCGTGCGGGTGCGCACGCTTGCCGGCCAGGTGTTGATGGAGGTGGAAGACAACGGACCCGGCCTGCCCGAAGCAGAGCGCGAGCACGTGTTTGAACGCTTTGTGCGCGCCACGCAGGACGGCACCGGCTGCGGCCTGGGCCTGGCCATCGTGCGCGAAATCGTGGAACGGCACGCGGGGACCGTGACGCTGCACAGCGTGGTGCCGCAGGGGGTGCTGGCACGGGTAAGCCTGCCGGCGGCTTGATTGCGCATTGGCTTGCTGTGCCCTGCCCTGCCCTGCCCTGCCTTGCCTTGCCTTGCCTTGCCTTGTTGGCTTTGCTGGCCTTGCCGGCAGGGCGGTG
>CAZUKT010000867.1:0-1089 GCA_964620975.1 uncultured Rubrivivax sp.
GGTCGCCACCGGCAAGCTGCGCGCACGCGAAAGCATTGCCCAAGGCCTGGCGGCAGCGCCAGAGGCATTTCTGGGTCTGCTCAAGGGCAAAAACTTTGGCAAACAGCTGGTGAAGCTGGTCTGACCACGCAGTGACATTTTGACGGAGCAACGCATGGCAGACCTCATCCTGCACCACTATCCCACGTCACCCTTTGCCGAGAAGATTCGCCTGGTGCTGGGCTACAAGCAACTGGCCTGGAAGTCAGTCATCATTCCGTCGGTCATGCCAAAGCCCGACGTGCTGGCGCTCACGGGCGGCTACCGCAAGACGCCGCTGCTGCAAATCGGCGCGGACGTGTATTGCGACACTGCCCTGATCTGCGAAGTGCTGGAGCATCTGCAACCCACGCCCACGTTGTACCCGGCTGGCAACAAGGGCCTGGCGCGCGTTTTGGCCCAGTGGGCTGATACCACGCTGTTCTGGGCGTCCATGGCCTACACCTTGCAGCCCAAGGGAGCCGCGGCCATGTTTGAAGGCGCGTCACCCGAAGCGGCCAAGGCCTTTGGCACCGACCGGGCCGCCATGTCGGCCGGCATGCTGCGGTTGCGGCCAGCGGATGCCACAGGCGCCTTGAAGTCTTACCTGCGTCGACTGGCCGACATGCTGGACGGTCAGCCATTTCTCATGGGCGATGCCGCGTGCGTGGCAGATTTTGCGGCCTACCATCCGCTGTGGTTTTGCCGCCGGGTCGGCGTGGTGGCTGGCATTCTGGATGCAACGCCGGCCGTGTTGGCATGGATGGACCGCATGGCGGCGATGGGACACGGCCAGATGCAGAAGTTTTCTGCTACAGAAGCGATAGCTGTCTGCGCTTCATCCACGGGCGCTGCAGCCCAAAAAGATGCCTATTTCCAGGACGACCACGGCATCGCGCTGGGTGAACAGGTCAGCATTGCCGCGGAAACATTTGGCCCTGAGACCACCCAGGGCGAACTGGTGGCCACCACCCGAACCCGCTTCACCTTGAAGCGTGTGGACGACCGTGCCGGCACAGTCCACGTGCACTTTCCCCGCATTGGCTATGTTTTGAAAAGGGCCGCAGCATG
>CAZUKT010000867.1:1099-1535 GCA_964620975.1 uncultured Rubrivivax sp.
CGGTCTGGAGTGTGCGCGCATCGGCGCACGGCTCGGCATGAACCTGGTGCTTGCCGATGTGCAGCAGGACGCGCTGGACAAAGCGGTCGCCGAGATGCAGGCTGCGGGCGCTGCGGTGCTGGGCATGCGTGTCGATGTGTCCAAGGCAGACCAGGTGGAAGCCTTGGGCGCCGCCACCCTGCAGCGCTTTGGCGCGCCGCACTTTGTCTTCAACAACGCTGGTGTTGGGGCGGGTGGGCTGATCTGGGAAAACACGGCTGCAGACTGGGAATGGGTGATTGGCGTGAACCTGATGGGTGTGGCCCACGGCATACGCGTCTTCACGCCCATGATGCTCGACGCCGCCGGCAAAGACCCGGCCTACCAGGGCCACATCGTCAACACCGCCAGCATGGCCGGGCTGCTCAACGCGCCCAACATGGGCATTTATGGTGCC
>CAZUKT010000868.1:0-1253 GCA_964620975.1 uncultured Rubrivivax sp.
GGCCGAACTTGGCAAAGTCCACCTTGGGCCATGGCAACAGGCCGGGCAAGGCCTCGCCGCCACCACCCGCAGCGGGTGCTGCAGCCGGCGCCTTGGCTTTTTGCGCAGCCGTTTGAGCGTCTCCGGCCATGACGCCCTTGACGAAGCCCTGCACGTCCATCTGGGTGATGCGGCCCTTGGGGCCCGAGCCCTTGACCTCGGTCAGCGGCACGCCCAGTTCACGCGCAAAACGGCGTATGGACGGCGACGCGTGGGGCAGCGCGCCGGCGCCCGGTGCAGAAGCCGTGGGGTTGTGGGCGGGCATGGCTGCGGGCGCTGCGCCCGCACTCCCGGCCTGATCCTGCCGTGCCGCGGCGGGCGCCGTGGGCACTGCGGCATCACCGCCACCTGCGCTGGCGGCAGCAGGCTGGGCTGAGGGTGCTGCCCCAGCCACCGCCGTGCCCAGCAACATCGCAATGGGCGAGCCCTTCTTGACCTTGTCGCCCACCTTTACCAGCAGTTGCGTCACCTGCCCTGCGTGTGACGAAGGGATCTCCATCGACGCCTTGTCGCTTTCCACGGTGATGAGGCTTTGCTCCACCTTGACGGCGTCGCCGGGCTTCACAAAGACTTCGATCACGGCCACTTCGTCAAAGTCGCCGATGTCGGGCACCACCACTTCAATGGGCGATGCAGGCGCTGCAGCCACAGGCGCCGCAGCGGACACGGGTGCCGGGGGGGCCGCAGCCGCGACAGCCGCAACAGCCGGTGCAACCGGTGCAGCCGACCCGGCCCCCGGTGCCGCAGCCGCCGCGCCGGGTGCTTCGATCATCAGCACCAGGCTGCCTTCGCTGACCTTGTCGCCCAACTTGACGCGCAGTTCCTTGACGACACCGGCATGCGTGGACGGGATCTCCATCGACGCCTTGTCCGACTCCACCGTCAGCAGGCTCTGGTCTGCGGCGATGCTGTCGCCGACCTTGACCATCACTTCAATGACTTCAACTTCCTTGAAATCGCCGATATCCGGCACCTTGACTTCGACCAACGCCATGGTTTGTCTCCAGTTTTGTTGGGGTTAGGCGTACAGCGGATTCACGCGGTTCGCATCGATGCCGTACTTGGCAATCGCCTCGGCCACCTTGCTGGCGGGCACGCTGCCTTCGTCAGCCAGCGCCTTGAGCGCGGCCACCACGATGTAGTGGCGGTTGATCTCAAAGTGCTCACGCAGCTTGCTGCGGAAGTCACTGCGGCCAAAGCCATCCGTGCCCAGC
>CAZUKT010000868.1:1263-1531 GCA_964620975.1 uncultured Rubrivivax sp.
GGGCCGCCACCTGTAATGCCACGAAGGGCACACGGGGCGTCTCGGTGGGGTGCAGCAGGCTGCAGCGCTCGCAGTCCTGGCCGTCGCGCGCCAGCTCGTTGAAGCTCGGGCAGCTCCATACGTTGGCGGCCACGCCCCACTCGGCTTCCAGCAGTTTCTTGGCTTCCTGGCTTTCGCGCAGGATGGTGCCACTGCCCAGGAGGTTGACGCGAGGGGTTTTCTTGGCGCCTTCTTCCAGCAGATACATGCCCTTGATGATCTGCTCTTC
>CAZUKT010000869.1:0-1298 GCA_964620975.1 uncultured Rubrivivax sp.
GCAGCCACGAGAGCTGGCGGCGCAGCACGCCGGCCACTGGCAGGCGCGACGCCATGTGCGTGCGCAGTGCGGTGACGAACTTGCCCTTGAAGCCCGCCGGCAGCTCCAACACGTGCAAGGCACCCACGTGCATGGGCATCTCGGCGGTTTCAAGGTACAGGAAGGCGGCGTCAAGGCCGGACAGTTGTTTCATGCGTTCCCCCGGTCTGCAGCGCAAGCGGCGCAGACGCTGTGTGCCGATGCTATGCCGGTGGCGAGCACTGCCAGTCCAGGGCTCACCCTAGCCTTGCAAACCGGCTTTGGGCAGCTCTAGCCGCGGGCGCCGCTGCGCAGGGCCAGCAGTTCATTGCCTGCCAGCGCGGCCAGCACCAGCAGGCCACCGCTGATGACGGCCGAAGACGGTGCTTCACCGGCACCCAGCCAGGCCCACGCCACGCCAAACACCACCTCGAGCAAGCCCAGCAAGCTGACCTCGGGCGCGCTCAGCACCCGCGCTGCGGCCACCGCCATCAAACACGGAATGGCCAGTTGCACCACACCCAGCAAGGCCAGCAAACCCAGGTCTTGCGTTGACGCAGCCAAAGGCAGGGCCAGCGGCAGTGTGGCCAGCGCCGACAACACCGCGCCCACCAGCACCGCCGGCAGCATGTCGCCGCTGCTGTCTTGCCTGTGGTGCAGCAGCGTCCAGTTGATGGACGCGGCAATCGGCACGCACAGGGCCACCGCCATGCCCAGCACCTGGCGCGAGTCCCCGGCGCTGACCTCGTGGCCGTACATCCAGGCGATGCCGACACCGGCCAATGCGATGGCAGCCCAGGTGCGGCTGTGCAACCGGTGGCCCAACACGCCCCGCGACATCAGCGCCGTGAGCAAGGGGCCTATCGACATGGTCACCAGCACATTGGCCACGCTGGTGAGCGTGAGCGCCACCATGAAGGCGGTGAACATCACGCTCCAGCAGACGCCCGACACCCACAGTGCCCTGCCGCCCGTGCGCAGCGTGTGCCACAGCGCGGTGGGGCCACGCAGCCACGACAGCAGCACCACCAGCGCCAGCGCGTTGAAGCCGCTGCGCCAGAAGGTCACCTCAAAGCTGCGTGCCGCTTCCAGGTGGCGCGACACCACGCCGGCAATGCTCCACATCAGCGTGGCAGCCACCAGCACCCACACCGCCTTGCGGTGCGTCATGGGCATGGGATTGCTGCCGTCAACCCGCCGGCCGGCCTGAGCGCTTGCGCTCGTGCTCGGTCAGGAAGCGCTTGCGCACGCGGATGCTCTTGGGCGCGATCTCCACCAGT
>CAZUKT010000869.1:1308-1529 GCA_964620975.1 uncultured Rubrivivax sp.
CAACGGGCTTGACGAACATGCGGCCACGGTCGTCGAGCTTACCCAGCGCATAGGTGAAGATCTCGCCCGCGTCCATGCTGATCAGCACACCCTGCTTGCGGCCAGAAATCTCACCCTTGTAGGCCTCGTAGCCGTCAAAGATGTTGCTGATGAGGCCGGTGCCACGGGTCAGGTTCATGAACTCGTTGCTGAAGCCGATGAGCCCACGTGCCGGGATGCGG
>CAZUKT010000870.1:0-1528 GCA_964620975.1 uncultured Rubrivivax sp.
GCTCGACCGAGCGGTAGTTCTCGCGCGCGGCCAAGGCCACGTCGTCGGCAGTGACATCGTTCTGCAGGTCAATGAAGACCTTGCCGGGTGTGCGCCCCGCAGCCGACAGTGCCGCCAGTGCAGCGACCGAGGGGTTGCTGTTCGCGGCGATCGTGCCCAGGCCCCCCACAGGCGCCGGCTGTGCGATACCGCGGCCTACTGCCTCGGCGTGCGCCAGCGCTCGCGTTTCGTCAAACACGCCGGCACAGGCACCGACCGAGTCGATGCCCGGCGCCGCTTGATCGGGCACGAACATCGCAAGCTCGTCCACCCAGCGCAGCTTGCCGCCGGCCATGGAATGCAGGTTGACTGCAGGCGCCCAGCCTCCGGCGCTGGCAATGCAGTCTGCATCGAGCTGCCGCAGCGCGCCGCCGCCGTGGGCGGCCACTACAACCCCCTTCACCGCACGCCGGCCCTGGACGGCCACGATGGCGCTGCCGCGAAACACCGGAACGCCAGGCGGTGCGTCGATGGCGGCGTCGCTGCGGTGGTCGACGATGGCCGCCACGCTGACGCCGGCGGCTGTCAGGCCCCGCGCGGCCACATAACCACTGTCGCAGGAGGTGGCTACCACCACGCGGCGGCCGCAGGCCACGCCGTAGTGGGTGGCATAGCGCAGCACGGCACTGGCCAGCATCACACCAGGCCGGTCGTTGTCGGGGAAGAGCATGGGCCGCTCGAAGGCGCCTGTGGCCAGGATGATGCGTTGGGCGCGGATCTGCCACAGCCGCTCGCGCACGGCACCCGCCACGGTCTGCACGGCCGCCGCCAGGCCGTGGTCGTACAGGCCAAACACGGTGCAATCCGTGAGCAACTCGACACCCGCCAGCTTCAGCTCTGGCGCGCGCGCGGCTGTGGCCGGCTCCAACTGCGCCGCACCCTCGACCAGCAGCACCTGCTGGCCGCCCTGCGCCGCCGCCAGCGCGGCCTGCACACCCGCTGCACCGGCACCCACCACCAGCACCTGCGTCTCACGCGAGACCTGGTCGTAGCGGTCGGGGTCGGGCGCATCGGCGGCCACCCCCAGGCCCGCCATGCGCCGGATCACGGGCTCAAACAGGTGCCAGTGCGGCCACATGAAGGTCTTGTAGTAGAAGCCCGCCGGCAGCAGCGCCGCGAAGCGCGAGGTCACGGCCGCGAGGTCGAAGCCCAGGCTGGGCCAGGCGTTGCCGGTGAAGACTTGCAGGCCCGCGCTGGCGGCGATGTCGGTGGCCCGCGTGTTGGGCGTGCGCGCGCCGCCCTGGCCGATGTCGACCAGACCGGTGGGCTCTTCCACGCCGCAGCTGAAGATGCCGCGCGGCCGGTGCAGCTTGAAGCTGCGGCCCACATGCACGATGACCTGGGCCAGGATGGCCGAGGCCACCGTGTCGCCGGCAAAGCCCTGCACCTCGCGGCCGTTGAACTGAAAACGAAGCGGCTGGGTCCGGTCGACCCAGGCGCCATGGGGTACGGGCAGTCGGAAGCCGCTCATGACGACCCTTCTGGGCAC
>CAZUKT010000871.1:0-1525 GCA_964620975.1 uncultured Rubrivivax sp.
GGTGACGTCACCGCGCGGTGGTGCCGCAGCAGCCGAAATCCTGGTCGAAGGTCAGGCACGTGGCACTGGCCGTGGCTCCATTGACGTGCGATACCTGGAGTCCGGGCTCAACGTTGTGGCCAGTTCCGTCGGCAACATGATTGCCGACATCACCGACATCAGCTTTGCAAACGCAGCCGGTGGCAGCGTGCCCTCGTCGTACACCATCAACTGGGGCGACGGCAATTCCGAAGGCCCCATCATCCCGGGCGCCCCTCCCGTCACGATCAAATCACACCTCTACGCCACAACAGGCACCAAGACCATCACCGTGACCGCTGTGGTGGGCGGTTCCACCTTCACACGCCGCATATCGGTCAACGTGTTCTAGACCATGTGTCGCAGCGAGGAGCCGGGGCGCCCGGCCCTCACCATTTCTTTGGTTGGCATGCCCGGCTGTGGCAAGTCCACAGTGGGGCGCCATCTGGCACGCCAGCTTGACCTGAAGTTCGTCGACAGCGACGCCGAGATCGAACGTCGCCTCGGGTTGCCCATCCGCGACTACTTTGCCACGCACGGCGAAGATGCCTTTCGGGATGTCGAACAAGAGGTCATTGAACACTGGAGCGGCATGCCAGGCACACTGCTGGCCACCGGCGGCGGCGCCGTGTTGCGGCCGTCAAACCGCGATGCCTTGCACTCACGCACCCACGTCTTTTACTTGCGATCCACGCCCGAAGAGCTCTTCCGCCGCCTGCGGCATGACACCCACCGCCCGCTGCTGCAGGTTGAAGACCCATTGCGCCGCCTGCGTGAGCTTTACCGCGAGCGAGATCCCCTGTACCGGCGCGTGGCGCACTTTGTGGTGGAGTCCGCGAGGCCCTCGGTGCCTGCACTGCTGGGCATGGTGTTGATGCAACTTGAGCTGGCCGGCCTGGTAGACCCTGCGCAAGTGCCGTCCATCGTGCAGCCCCCTGCCGGTTGACCTGGCACACGGCAGCGGCTGCAACCCGGGCGCATCAGCCCGCGCCTGTCAGCCCGCGCCAGTCAGCCCGAGCCTGTCAGCCCAAGCGGGCATGCACCGTAAACTCTGTGGCCATGAATCAGCCCCCCGCCGCCACCGCCGCCACCGTGGCAGTGGCCACACCTGACAAGCGCTACGACATCCTCATCGCGCACGGCCAGTTGCAGGCGCCCGAGAGCTGGGCGCATTTGCCCAAGGCCGCGCACGCGGTGATCGTGACCAATCCTGCAGTCAATGCGCTGTATGGCGACACCTTGGCCAAGGCCCTGGGCCCCGGGTACAAGAACATCAGTCGCGTGCTGCTGCCCGACGGTGAGCAGCACAAGACGTGGTCGTCACTGAACCTCATCTTTGACCACCTGCTGGCCACCGGCTGCGACCGCAAGACCGTGCTCTTCGCGCTGGGCGGCGGCGTGGTGGGTGACATGACGGGTTTTGCCGCCGCCACCTACATGCGCGGCCTGCCCTTTGTGCAGGTGCCCACCACGCTGCTGGCCCAGGTGGATTCTTCGGTGGGGGGCA
>CAZUKT010000872.1:0-357 GCA_964620975.1 uncultured Rubrivivax sp.
CGGCCAACGCTTTCGCCGCGTCACCCAGGGCCAGCTGCAGCGCCGCGCGCAGCAACAGCACGCGGCAGCGTACACGCGGTTGTTCCAGTCCGTCGTCGGCTTGCATCCGGTTCAGCCAGTCGGCTGCGGCGGCCGGGTCGCGCTGAAGCAATGCTGCCTGGGCGCAGCCGAGCCAGGCTTCTTGCCCGCCCGGCATCTGGTCGACCAGGCCACTGGTCAGCGCCTGCACCAGCGGCAGCGCGCGCGGCCACTGGCCCAGCACCGCCAAGGGCTCCAGCACCGCGGTGGCCACCCCCAGCAGCGACGGCGGCTGGCCAATGGGCACCACCTCATCGACCGCCTGGGCCGCGTGCTCCC
>CAZUKT010000872.1:367-663 GCA_964620975.1 uncultured Rubrivivax sp.
TACATGACGGTCATTTCGGCAGGCCGTTTGCTCGCGTTCAGCGCCCAACCCTCTTGCGCCACCGCCAGCGTATCGTCGGGGCGCGTTTGGCCTGAGAAATTGCAAGCCACGTTGTAGAGCGCCAGGCGCTGAAGGTGGACGTTGCCGAAGCGCCCCGCAAGCTGCGCGGATTCGCGCAAATCGGCCTCAGCAGCCGCGTAGTCGCCAAGCTCTGAATGGAAGTTGCCGCGATAGACCAAGCCCCGCGCGCGGCCTCCACCATCGTCCAGGCGCGTGTAAACCGCCACACACTCGTC
>CAZUKT010000872.1:674-1522 GCA_964620975.1 uncultured Rubrivivax sp.
GCCTCGGCCAGGCGGCCGGTCTGGTGCAGTGCCCCCATGCGCGCCACCAGCCACGGCAGGCGCTGCCGGTGGCTGCGGGCCGGTGGCATCCGGTCCAGCATGTCCATTGCGGCGGCTGATTGATCGCTCTGCATCAGGTAGTTCGCTACGCGCAGCAGCAGATCGGTTTGTGTGTCGGGCGCCAGCCCGGCGGTGGGCAGCAGCGCCTGCAAGCGGTCATGACAGGCATGCGCTTCGTCTGCCTGGCCCAGGATCCACGTGGTGTGGCACAGCCGGGCAAGCAGCGCTGCCTGCTCGGCCGGCGGCGGCCGGTTGGCCAGGCCTTGGCGCCAGTGGCGCGCGGCTTCTGCAAACGCTTGCAAGGCGTGCGCGGCATCGCCCGCCTCCAGCCGGTGCGGCGCAGCCCGCGCGGCTTCGCCGCAGGCAGCGTCGCGGTTGGCACTGCAGGCTTCCACCCTGGCGCGCCAGGGCGGGGGCGCAGCCGTAGCCGCCTTCTTCGTGGGCGCACACCGGTTGCGCCTGCACGGCCTGTTCGAGCGCAGCCAGTGCCTCCAGTTCCGAGAGTGCGCAGGCCGACGCCAGCAGCGCCGCGCCGAAGGGCTCGCCGGCCAGCGCGGCGGCCTCGAGCAGCCGCGTGGGCGCCGCGCCCAGCCGCTGCACACGCGCCAGCACGGCCTCGCGCACGCTGCGGGCCATGGGCAGTTCGCGGTAGTCCTCGGTCAGGTCGTCGTAGGCGGTGCGCCAGCGGCCCTCTTCGTCGACCTGCAGCGCGGCGCTCTCGCCCAGGTCGCGCAGGGTTTCGGCGACGAAGTAGGCGTGGCCGCCCGTGGCGCGTGCCAGGCGACTGG
>CAZUKT010000873.1:0-1522 GCA_964620975.1 uncultured Rubrivivax sp.
GCATAAGGGCTGAATCAAGTTTTTTCTTCAAGTCTGGCTCGGTTATGGCGCTCAAGGCCACCAGGCCCTTGAGGTAAAGATCACACTGGGCGGCCTGCTGGGTCAGCCGGTTGCTGCTTTCTGCCGCACTGGCCCGTGCCATGGCCGTCACGGAAGACGCCAAAAAACCCGCGCGTGCACTGATCTCTGTCAGCCGTGTGGTTTCCTGTCGCGACGCCAGGTCTTGCCGTGTCAGTGCCAACTGCCGCTGACAACTGGACAGGCTGTAGTAAAGGTTGGCCACCTCGGCCGCGACGGACACCCGGGCGTCATGCCACTTGGCCTGGCTGCCCTCAAGACGGGCGCGAGCCGCACTGCCAAGCGCCCGGTTGGTCCCGTAGACATCAACTTCCCACGAGGCTTGCAAGCCGGTTTGCGTGCGGGTGGTCTGGTTGGTGCCGGGCAGAAATACACCCCGGCTGATACCGGTCTGTGCCGTCAGGCTGGGCAGCAGCGCGGCGTTGGCGGCGACCTGCTGGGCGCGCGCAGATTCAATGCGGGACAGCGCCAGCGACACGTTGGGATTGACTTCTTGTGCCACGCCGATCAGCTCGACCAGGAGCGGGTCGCCCTGGCGTTGCCACCAAGTCACCAGAGCGCCGGTACTGCCCTCATGCGCCAAGGGTGCCTGCCATTGCGGGGCAACGACCAGCGGCACCTGGGTGGGGGGCATCAAACTGCCGCAGGCGGTGAGCAACAGCATGCAGGTCGTCAGCAACAGCACGCAGGCCGTGCTGGCACTGCGGACAGCGGTACTCAGGAAGGTGGCTAAACGTTGGCGTGGCTGGGTCATCAGGGAAGCGCTAAAAACAGGGTCACAAATGGCATGACATTCAAAGTTCAGGGCCTGCAGGTGGAAATCACCTGTATTTTGGCTCTATTTCATGACAATAAAAAATGGCCACGCCGTCACCCCATGTATCGAGGGTTGGTCGAGGCCGGCGTGCGGGTCAGACGGCGTTCGGGCAAAACGGCGTGAGGGCAGGAGGGCGTACCGGTGGTGGTCGTGCGCCAGCGCACAGATGCGTGACTTCCAGGCGTGAAACACTTCTGACTTGAAATTCAAAGGCGGCCAGTCGCCACGAAGGGAGTCCCACATGCTAGATCAGGCTGATGACCCGAGCGGTAACTTTGCCGCCAAGCTGACGTGGCTGGTCCACAAGGAAACCGTCACCGTGGCCGAGTTGCTAAGCGCAAGTCGGCTCTGCGAAGACGAGCTCAACGATTTGATCGGCTACGGGGCACTTCCGGCCGTACCGCAAGACCGGCAGGAGCAGGTTTTCAGTGCCAAACTGATCGTGCCGTTGTGCAAGGCGGTGCAGCTCAAGCAAGACTACGACCTGGACACGTTCTCAGTGGCGCTGGTGCTGGGGCTCCTGCAAAAAATGGAATTTCTGCAGGAGCAGTTGTGCGCTCTCGAAAGCCGTCAGGGACTCAGCTACTGAGGCACCGCCGCTAACTCGGGATCAAGCCACCCGAGGGC
>CAZUKT010000874.1:0-273 GCA_964620975.1 uncultured Rubrivivax sp.
CCCAGGCGGGTGTCGTTGGCGATGAAGTTGCCGCTACTCAATTCAGCCAGGCGTGCCTGCACGACCGGGTGTCGCCCCTGCGTGATGTCAATGCAGGGCTCCACGACGAACTGCGGTGCGCACCAGTCCAGCGTCAGCGCGCGCTCGGTCAGCGCACACAGCGCGTCCAGCGCGGCCAGCGCACGTGCCGTGCGGGTCAGCATGGGTACAAAGGCCTGCAGTTGGTCCAGTACTTGTTCGAATAGCCACTTCTCGCGCGCCAGGGCGCGCTCC
>CAZUKT010000874.1:322-1517 GCA_964620975.1 uncultured Rubrivivax sp.
GATGAAGCGCTCGGCGTTCTTGAGCGTCTGGCGGCGGCGGTAATCGTCCGGCACTTTGTCGGCTTGACCGGTGGTGACCTCAATGTAGAAGCCGTGCACGCGGTTGAACTGCACGCGCAGGTTGGGGATGCCGGTGCGGGCACGCTCGCGCCCTTCCAGGTCCAGCAGAAAGCCGTCACAGTTGGTCTGAATGGCGCGCAGCTCGTCCAGTTCGGCGTCAAAACCAGTGGCAATCACACCCCCATCGCGTACCAAAGCAGCGGGCTCAGGTGCTATTGAACGCAGCAGCAGGGCCGCGCAGTCGGGCGGAGGTAGCAGGTCGAGCGCAATGTGTGAAAGCAGTTCAGGTGGAAGGCTGTTTGCCTGGGGGCTCTGCGTAGGTAAAGGAGGAGCCCGCAAAGCGGGCGGGGGACACGCAGCAGAGTCTCCAGGCAAACAGCCTTCCAACCCCCGCAGAACATGCGCAAGCAGCTCCGTTTTTTGTAGCGTAACCACCAGAGCCACCAGTTCGCGCGGCCGCACCTGGCGCAGTGCCGTGCGGGCCGTGATGCGCTCCACATCGGCACTACCCTTGAGTTGCAGCCGCAGACCCTGCCACAGCGCTAGCGAAGATGACTGCATAGTTCCGCTGCGCAAAGGGGCTATGGCATCCAGCCGCGCTTGAGCCTGCGCCCGGTCGCGCCGGGGGGAAAGCAGCCAGCTCTTGAGCATGCGGCTGCCCATGCCGGTCATGCAGGTATCCATGAGTGAGAAAAGGGTGGGTGAGTCCTCCCCGCGCAGAGTCTGGGTCAACTCCAGATTGCGCCGCGTGGTGGGTGGCAGGTCGATCAGTTCGCCATCGCGCTGCACCTGTACAGCGCTGATGTGGGTCAGTGTGCGGCCCTGGGTGTGTTCTGCATAGCCCAGCAGCGCGGCGCAGGCTGCATGTGCCAGTGGCAGATCTTGCGCGTTCCAGCTGGCCAGACTGGCGGCCTGCAGGGCATCGAGGAGTTTGCGCTGGCCCAGTGCGGCATCAAACTGCCATTCCGGGCGGGCCGTTATGTACAGGGCATTGACACCGCCCTGCCCCGAGCGCAGGCGCTTGAGGCGGTCTTCAAAGGCTTGGGTGGCTCCCGCGCTATACGCCAGCTCGCTCGGGCTGACGCGCGCCACCCACTCGGGCGCGATCACCAGCGGCGGCAGGTCGGGGTCGGGG
>CAZUKT010000875.1:0-1516 GCA_964620975.1 uncultured Rubrivivax sp.
TCGCCAAGCTGGGCCAGGACGGCCACGACCGCGGCGCCAAGGTAGTGGCCACGGCGTTTGCCGACCTGGGCTTTGACGTGGACATGGGCCCGCTCTTCCAGACGCCCGAAGAATGCGCCCGCCAGGCGATTGAAAACGACGTGCACGCCGTGGGCGTCAGCACCCTGGCCGCCGGCCACAAGACGCTGGTGCCGGCCATCGTGCAGGCGCTCAAGGACCAGGGCGCCGACGACATCATCGTCTTCGTGGGCGGCGTCATTCCGGCTCAAGACTACGCCACCCTCTACGCGGCCGGCGTGAAGGGCATCTACGGCCCTGGCACGCCGATTCCGGTGAGCGCCAAGGACGTGCTCGAAAACATCCGCAAGGCTGTGGCAGGGTGACCACCGAACTGCGCCCAGGCCTGGCGCTCGTGGGCGCCAGCGCGGCTGACTTTGAAGACCTGCTGGCCCTGCGTCTGCGCGCCATGCGTGCCAGCCTGGAGCAACTGGGCCGCTATGACGAAGCGCGCGCCCGCAAGCGCCTGGCCGAAGGTTTTGCGCCCGAGCAGACGCGACACATCGTGCTGCGCGGGCAGCGCGTGGGCTTTGTGATGCTCAAGCGTTTGTCGCACGTGCTGCGCCTGAACCATCTGTACATCGACCCTCCTGCGCAGCGCCACGGTCTGGGCCACGAGGTGCTCAGTTGGGTGTGCGAACAGGCCGACCGCGCGCACCTGCCGCTGGAACTGTGTGCGCTCAAGGGCAGTGCGGCCAACCGCTTTTACCTGCGCCACGGCTTTGTGATGACAGGCGAAGGCGAATGGGACATCGACTACGTGCGGCTGCCGCAATCGCCCGGCATGCGCACCGTGCGGGCCCTGTACGCCGCCATGCAGGCCCGCAACTGGGCGGCAGTGCGCGCCCTGCTGCAGCCGGCTGTGCAAACCGTGTGGTGGGCCAGCGGCGAACGCCTGCACGGCGCCGACGCATTTGTGGAAGTCAACGCGCGCTACCCTGAAGGCTGGACCATCCAGTTGCTTGAAGTTTCGCGCCTGGACGATGGCCGTGTGCTGGCACTGGTGCGTGTGGACCACCCACCGGCCACCTTCTTTTCCACATCGATCTTCCGCGTCGACGATGGGCTTGTGGCGGGCATTGACGAAACCTGGGCCACGCTGGAAGAGCCACCACCGTGGCGCCGCGACGGTGCCGTTGCGGGCTGCACCCGTTTTGATCCGCGTGACGACCCGCGGGCTTGCGTGCCATGACCCTGCGTGCCGCCACAGCGCCAGGCGCAGACCGCGTTTTGCTGGACGCCATATCCGCCGGCCCGGGCGCGGCGCAGCGGCGTGCCGTGGCCAAGGCCATCACGCTGCTGGAATCCACGCGCGCCGACCACCGCCTGCGCGCCGACACCTTGCTCAATGCCTTGCTGCCGGCCAGCGGCGGCGCGCTGCGCCTGGGCATCAGCGGCGTGCCCGGGGTGGGAAAGAGCACATTCATCGAAGCACTGGGCCTGTTGCTCATCGCACAAG
>CAZUKT010000876.1:0-1514 GCA_964620975.1 uncultured Rubrivivax sp.
CTCAGCGGAGTCGGGCCGCCGCGCGGTCTGCACCAGCGTGTGCCCCGGCCGTACGCCCCCCGCCGCGCCACGCGGGCCTAGTCCACGATCACGCCACAAGCCCACAAAGCCCCAACGCTTGAAGCCGCAAACCCAAGTATGTAGAATTCATGCATACCAAACCCGTCTGAAAGCTACCGCATGGAAGCCACCGTTGCCGAGCGCGGGCAGATCACCTTGCCCAAGGCCGTGCGTGACGCGCTGGGCCTGACCAAGGGCACCAAGCTTCGCGTCGAGCTTGACGGCGGGCGCATCGTGCTGCGCAAAGATGTAGACGACGCCCTGTCGCGCCTGCGTGGCCGCTTCAAGCTCGATGGTTTTGCCAACACCGACGAAGCCATGCGCGCCATCCGAGGCCACGCGCCAGGCGACCCTTACCTGCCGCCTGAGGACTGACCGCTTGATCTCGGCCGACTCTTCGGTACTCATCGACCTCATCGGCGGCGGCAACGGCGCCCAGGCCGCCGCAGAGGCCATTCGCCAGGCACTGCATATCGGCCCGGTGGTGCTGTGCGAGGTGGCGCTGGCCGAGTTGTGCACCGCGCTGCGCGGTGGCTCAGAGGTGTTGCAGCACCTTGAGGATGTCGGCATTGCCTACAGCGCCATGGAGCCCAAGTCGGCGCTGCGCGCTGGCGAGATGCAGCGCCGCTACCGCCAGCGTGGCGGCAACCGCAGCCGCACCGTGGCCGACTTTTTGATCGGCGCGCACGCCATGATGCAGTGCGACGCCCTCATCACCCGCGACGACGGTTTTTACCGCGACTACTTCAAAGGTCTCAAGCTCATCGTGCCCCAAGCCTGATGTCAGCCTGAAACCGCATCCTCACCCCTTCTTTACCAGGAGCTCCTGTCCATGCTGCAAGCCTACCGTCAACATGCCGCCGAGCGCGCCGCGCTGGGCATCCCGCCCCTGCCTCTGGACGCCAAGCAAGTGGCCGCGCTGATCGAACTGATCAAGGCCCCCCCTTCATCCGAAAATTCGGGTGACGACGCCTTTTTGCTTGACCTGCTGACGCACCGCGTGCCGCCCGGCGTGGACGACGCGGCCAAGGTCAAGGCCAGCTTCCTGGCCGCCGTGGCGCACGGTGAACTCAAGGTCGGCCTCATCAGCAAGGCGCTGGCCACCGAACTGCTGGGCACCATGGTGGGCGGCTACAACGTGCACCCGCTGATCGAGTTGCTGGACGACGCCGAGGTGGCGGCCACCGCAGCCGCAGCGCTGAAGAAGACTTTGCTGATGTTTGACTTCTTCAACGACGTGGCCACCAAGGCCAAGGCCGGCAATGCACACGCCAAGGGCGTGATGCAAAGCTGGGCCGACGCCGAGTGGTTCACCACCCGCCCCGAAGTGGCCAAGTCCATCACCGTGACCGTGTTCAAGGTGCCCGGCGAAACCAACACCGACGACCTGAGCCCCGCGCCCGACGCCTGGAGCCGCCCCGACATCCCGCTGCACGCGCTGGCCATGCTGAAGA
>CAZUKT010000877.1:0-1511 GCA_964620975.1 uncultured Rubrivivax sp.
CTGGTGGTCGAAGGCTGCATCATGATGCGCAAATGCCACCTCAACACCTGCCCGGTGGGCGTGGCCACGCAAGACCCGGTGCTGCGCAAGAAGTTCACGGGCAAACCCGAGCATGTGGTCAACTTTTTCTTCTTCATCGCCGAAGAAGCGCGCCAGATCATGGCGCAACTGGGCATCCGCAAGTTTGACGACCTCATCGGCCGCGCCGACCTGCTGGACACCAAGAAGGGCATCGCGCACTGGAAGGCCAAGGGCATGGACTTTGGCCGTGTCTTCCACCAGCCGCAGATCAGCGCCGACGTGCCGCGCTTCCATGTCGCGTCACAAGACCATGGTCTGGACAAGGCGCTGGACATGAAGCTCATCGAGCGTTGCCAGCCCGCCATTCAGCGCGGCGAAAAGGTGCACTTCATGGAAGAGGCACGCAACCGCAACCGCAGCCTGGGCGCCATGCTGTCGGGCGAACTCATACGCCACCGGCCCGAAGGCCTGCCCGACCACACCATCTTCATGCAGATGGAAGGCGTGGGCGGCCAGAGCTTTGGTGCCTTCCTGGCCAGCGGCATCACGCTGTACCTGATCGGTGACGCCAACGACTACACCGGCAAGGGCCTGTCGGGCGGCCGCGTGGTGGTGCGCCCGAGCATTGAATTCCGCGGCGACGCCACCAAGAACATCATCATCGGCAACACGGCGCTTTACGGCGCCACCAGCGGCGAAGCCTTCTTCCGGGGTGTGGCTGGCGAACGCTTTGCCGTGCGCCTGAGCGGCGCCAGTGCCGTGGTGGAAGGCACCGGGGACCACGGCTGTGAATACATGACTGGCGGCACCGTGGTGGTGCTGGGCAAGACCGGCCGCAACTTTGCCGCCGGCATGAGCGGTGGCGTGGCCTTTGTGTACGACGAAGATGGCCACTTTGGCCGCCGCTGCAACACCAGCATGGTGACGCTCGACAAGGTGCTGCCGCGTGATGAACAAGCCGGCCCGGCCGTGGGCATGCACCGCGAGTTGGCCGACGAAGCGCTGCTGAAGAAGTTGATCGAAGACCACCACCGCTGGACCGGCAGCCTGCGTGCCCGCGAGTTGCTCGACAACTGGGCCGATGCCCGCGGCAAGTTCGTGAAGGTCTTCCCGCACGAATACAAGCGTGTGCTGGCCGAGCGCGCGGCGAAGGCGCAGGCCGCTGCGGCCACGAACAAGGCACAGATTTCGGCAGCAACCGTGCCCGCGAAGTGATTCTTTAACCCCCTCTCCCGCTGGCGGGAGAGGGCTGGGGTGAGGGTGGATGCAGCGTCAGGTTCCCACCCTCACCCCCACCCTCTCCCGCCCTGCGGGAGAGGGAGCCAAAAACAGGAGCACCACCACCATGGGCAAGGTCACAGGATTTCTTGAGTACGAACGTCTGGACGAAGGCTACGAGCCGCCGCAAGCGCGCTTGAAGACCTGGAAAGAATTTGTCATCGCGCTCAATGACGAACAGTCCAAGGTGCAAGGCGCACGCTGCATGGACT
>CAZUKT010000878.1:0-1081 GCA_964620975.1 uncultured Rubrivivax sp.
CTCACCGATGTGAGCCAACATTTTCTCGGCCACGACGGCTAAGTCTTCAGGGCTCAGACCGCGCAGGTCCTGGGCTTTGAAGTTGCGCACATCGAACATGTGCACAGTGTGCCCAGCCCCCCCCGGGTCCAGGCCATTCGGACATGCGCCAATTGCTCTGTACGGACCGTGCAGTGTCGAATACAGCCACGGCCATCACGATCAGAATCACAGGCGCGTGATGATCTGCATTTGCGTCAACCGCTGCCACGGCAGACCCATTACCGGAGCGTCGAACTGCTGTTGCGTCAAGGTCATCGGCGCTGATGTTGCAAGATCGGCTGCAAGACCGCCGACGCCCAACCCGCGCGGCCATGCGAAGCGCCCGGCGTTCAGTCGTCGAGCTGCGCACCACACGCCGAAGCCGACGTGTACGAGCAGCTTGATGCGGGTGGCGCGCGCGTTGGCGAACAGGTAGCCGTGGTGTGCCTGGGCCTGGCCGAACACATGCACGACGCTGGCCAGCAGTCGTTCGGTGCCGGCGCGCATGTCCATGGGCTGGACTGCAAGCCACAGCGCGTCGATGCGGATCACCGCCGTAACTCGATAAACAGCGCGCGCATCCAGGCCGCGCACTCGGCAGCCGCCGCGATCGGCCAGGTGATCTTCATGGCTGCCGCGCCGCGACGCAGCTCGATCTGGATGTCCACGGGTGCTGGCGGCGACGTTGCCCGCGCCACGGACACCGGCACGAACTGCGGCGTGCTCGCGGCCGTCTTGGCCGGCAAGGTCGTGGGACTTGCTGGCAACAGGGCGGCGCCTTCGCGCTCGTGTGCGAGCTTGCGCCTACCGCGCACGATGTTCGCGTTCACCCCATGCGACATCGCCACCTTGGCCACAGATGCCCCAGGCGCCGCGCACTACTCCAGCACCAACGGCTTCAACTCCGCACTGTGCCGCCGGCGCAAGACGACTCTCTCCGATGCCATCGTGTCCACCTAATTGCTTGATGGACACGATCATTGGCGTCACGCCTGCGGCATTCAAGGTGCCGTGCCTTGACGCTTACCTTGGGCATGCGAGTGGCAGGGTCTTGCTTCGC
>CAZUKT010000878.1:1091-1503 GCA_964620975.1 uncultured Rubrivivax sp.
GATTCAAGGCACGGGTCTCCTCGGCAAGCAGCCCGCCGAGGATTTCTGCGTGGGCCGAGTGCGACCGGCGTTCAAGGCGGCAGGGCCCACCCGCTTCCGATGCGCACCGAACCGCTACTCGTCACCGGTCCGGTATCGTTTTGTGGCGCCACGAAGTCCAGCGCCAGCCGGCTGATGTTCCCAACGTCGTCGACCTGCAACTCGTGTATGACGAACTCGCCCTGCACCGAAGAGAACGCGTAGGAGCCGCTGAAGACGTCCAAGGTTGGCACGCCGTTGGCAGGTCGCTGGTACCAGGTGCTGCTGTAGGCGTTGGCGTAGCGCCCCGGTTGCAGTGGCCGGCCATCGGCACTTCGCAGTTCGATCCGCCAGTCGCCATTCGGATGGGCCGAGTCAGCACGTTCCACGTAGA